>NZ_JAFMKL010000070.1:0-9016 GCF_017852955.1 Vulcanococcus sp. DEBay_Sum22DG08_74 | reverse complement strand
TGGCTGTCTTCCAGAACCACAGGGAAGTTCTCGAAGAAGTTGGGCAGACGACGCACCTCGAGATCACGACCCTGGCTATCGGTGAAGGACACGTGTCCGAGCCAGCCGGTGGGCAGGCCATCACCGTTCACCATCGGACCCACGCGGAACAGGCCGCCTTTGGCAGGGCTGTTGCCGACGTAGTCGTAGAAGGCGAGCTTCTCAGGAATCTGGGCGTAGGCCTGTTCCTTGGTGGCACCGTTGTCCAGAGCGGTCTGAACGCGGCGGTTGATCTCGGTCTTGAAGTAACCCTGGTCCCACTGGTAGCGGGTCGGGCCAAAGAGTTCGATCGGGGTCGCTGCAGCGCCGTACCACATGGTTCCGGCCACGATGAAGGCGGCAAAGAACACAGCGGCAATGGCGCTGGCGAGAACGGTCTCGATGTTGCCCATCCGAAGAGCCTTGTAGAGGCGCTCGGGCGGACGGGTGGTGATGTGGAAGATGCCGGCAATGATGCCGACGATGCCTGCGGCGATGTGGTGGGCAACGATGCCACCGGGGTTGAAGGGGTTGAAGCCCTCAGGTCCCCAAGAGGGTTGAACCGCTTCAAGGTGGCCGGTGACGCCGTAGGGGTCAGAGACCCACATACCGGGGCCGAACACACCGGTCAGGTGGAACGCACCAAAACCAAAGCAGCCAAGGCCAGCCAGCAGCAGGTGGATGCCGAAGATCTTGGGGAGGTCCAGAGCAGGCTCGCCAGTGCGAGGGTCCTGCCAGATCTCCAGATCCCAGTAGGTCCAGTGCCAGATGGCGGCCAGCATCAAGAGGCCACTAAAAACGATGTGAGCAGCTGCCACACCTTCGAAGCTCCAGAAGCCGGGGTCAACACCGGTGGCACCGGTGATGCTCCAGCCGCCCCAGCTATCCGTCACGCCCAGGCGAGCCATGAACGGCATGACGAACATGCCCTGGCGCCACATGGGGTTGAGCACCGGGTCGGAGGGATCGAAGATGGCCAGCTCATAGAGCGCCATGGAGCCGGCCCAGCCAGCAACCAAGGCAGTGTGCATGAGGTGCACGGCGAGCAAACGGCCCGGGTCGTTAATCACGACCGTGTGCACCCGATACCAGGGCAATCCCATGGGGGTCAGGTCCGAGGAAACAATCCAGCCTTCCGCTTCAGAAAACCGAAATCGGAAGTCAGCGCGATCAGGGTTTGCCAGCGAAAGCCAGCAGACACTTGATCCGTGCTCGCGATCGTAAGGGGTTCAGCTGACGGAACGTTTTGATCGCCGCCGAGCTGAAACGTGCCGTGACGGGAAAACGACGCTGGGGCCCAAAGGCGTGGCCCCACCCGCGGCGGCGCGGTTACAAATCGCAATCCATTCCCTCAGAATGGAGGAATTCCGAACCTCCAGCCATGCCCGTCATTCGTTTTGTTCGCGAGGGGCGGGATGTGGAGTGCTATCCGGGCGAGAACCTGCGCGAGGTCGCCCTGCGCGAGGGACTTGAGCTCTATGGCCTGAAAGGACAGCTCGGGAACTGCGGCGGCTGCGGGCAGTGCATCACCTGTTTTGTTGATGTGGTGGGCGAAAGCAGTCCCGGCAGCCTCAGTGGCCGGACCGCCGTCGAGGAGCAGAAACTGCGCCGCCGTCCCCAGACCTGGCGCCTGGCCTGCCAAACCCTGGTCCAACAATCGGTGCTGGTGCTGACCCGGCCCCAGGTGCGTTTTGGGGACGCCGAGGCGCGCATCGCTGCGGCCAAAGCCAGCCCTCTACCCGCCGGACCCACGGCCTGGCCCGAGCCGGAGCCCCAAGACGAGGACAGCCTGGAATCCGCTGAGGACGCCGAAAGCACAACGAGGGATGAAGAGGCCTGATCAAGCCCCGTTGGCGGTGATACGGTCACCGAGCTCAAGACTTTTGCGATGGAAACCAACGACCTCGGCTTCGTCGCCAGCCTGATGTTCGTGCTGGTTCCGACGGTGTTCCTGATTGTTCTGTACATCCAGACCAGCAGCCGCCAGAGCTGACCGCTCCAGTTCAATGGTTCCGAAAAACCCTGGACGCATCCATGTGATGCATCCGGGGTTTTCTTTGTCTCAGTTCTGAATCAGCAGCAGAACAGCGAAAACCCCCTAGGGCCTGGAGTCCTAGGGGGTTTCTTCTTACTCGAGTCAGCCGCGACTGCAGGCGGCTACTGACGCCCTTCGGGTTCGCGCACCAGAAGAACCGGAGCCGGTGCATGGACCCTGATGTAGTCACTCACCGAGGACCCGAGCAGACGATCGATATCGACCAGCCCGCGGGCCACCAGGGGACGACGGTCCTGCGAAGCAATCACGACCAAGTCAGCCTTGTGCTCTTCAGCGGCCTGACAGAAGCCGCGTCCGATGTCACCGGTGCCGTGGATCGCCTTCATCTCCACACCAAAGCCGCGGGCGCGCTGGACAGCCTTATCGAGCAACTCGTCGGCAGGGGTTGAACCGCCACGGGACGGCGCGATGTCCTGGCGGCTGATGTGAACGCCGAGCAGGCTGCTGCCGGGCACATCGCGCACTAATTCACAGGCCAGCTTCAGGGCATCGTCGCCAACGCCAGTGCCATCGATCGCCACCATCACGCGGTTGATGTGACGGACATAAAGGTCGTCACGCACCAGCAACATCGGGCGAGTCGAGAGCTGGAAGACGTACTGGCTGGCGCTGTTGCTCAGGATCGACTGGAGCCGGCCCAGGCCCCGCGAGCCCATCACGATCAGGTCGGCATCAAGCTCATCGGCCACCTTCAAGACCGTTTGCTTGGTGTCGCCCTGGCGAATGATCGTGTTGACCTCCGAAGGATTCAGCCCCAGCCGCTGAACGGCTTCAGCAACAATTCCAGCGGCTTTTTGGGAGTGCTCGGCATAGTCCTGACCAGCCTGCTCAGCGACGACATGGAGCAGATTGATGCGGGCCTGACGCACGGTTGGAATGTCGCGCAGCATGCGCACCATTTCCTCAACGTGACCTTTGCCTGAATCGGCGATCAGAAGATTGCGAAACACATCCCAGGAGCGCGTTGGGGCAGCCTATGGCTGAATTGCGCGCAACCTCGACTTGTGCCAGAGACCGTGACGGAGCAGCAACATGACCGCCCCTGGCGCCTCAAGCGCTCGGTCCTGCCGCAACACACCGACCATGCCGGAGTGATGTGGCATGGCAGCTACTTGGCCTGGCTTGAGGAAGCCCGGGTCGAAGCCCTCCGTCAGGCGGGACTGGCCTACAGCGCCCTCTCTGAGCGCGGCCTGGAACTGCCGGTTGTCTCACTGCAGATCGATTACCGCCAAGCCCTCCTTCATGGCGAGCACGTACAAGTGCTGAGCTGGGTTCTGCCGCAACAGGGGGTCAAGCTGCCCTGGCGCAGCCAGTTCATCAAGACGGACGGCAGCGTCGCCGCCGAGGCGCGCGTGGAGCTGGTCCTGGTGGACCTCAGCCAAGGCCCAGGGCAGCGGCGATTGCTGCGCAGGGCACCTGAGGATCTGCGCGAGGCCCTCGCGCAACTCAGGGCAGGCCCAGGACCAGACTCAACCGTCTCGCTATAGTACAGACGTACTGCAGCGATTCAGGTGGGTCAGCTCGTTCATGCCCCCTTCTGCGCCAGCCAGGAGCGAGGGCGGCCCCTCAGGATCCACTCGGGGGAGACCTCCCGGCTCTGGCGATCGATCTGGAGCCGCTGTCCCGGTGTGGGCCGGCGGCGGCTGGAGCAACTCGAAGGCCTGTTTGGAAGCCTGCATCAGGCTTGGCAGGCAACCGGCCAAGAGCTGGAACACGCCCTGAGCGGAACGCAGATCAACGCCAGAGATCTGCAGCGCATCGAGCTCTATCGCCAACAGCTCGGGCCAGCCCCCCTGAGCGATCCACCCACCCCCAATGAACGGCGTCGGTGGGGCGGCCAGCGCTGCCTCATGCCTGGAGATCCCGCTTTTCCACGGACTTTGGGTGAGATCGATCAACCCCCTCTGGCCCTGCATTGGGCCGGGCAAGGGAGCATCTGGGCTCCGCTGCGGCAGCGCCGCGCCGTTGCCGTCCTCGGAACCCGGCGCCCGTCGAAACATGGGCTCGCCATGGCCCAGGCCATTGGCCGAGCCCTAGCGCAGGCGGGATGGCCGGTGGTGGCTGGGCTATCGGAGGGCATTCAGGCGGCGGCCCATCAAAGCTGCCTCCAGGCGGGTGGAACGCCGGTGGCTGTCCTTGGAACACCGATCAATCAGTCATCGCCACGGGGGTTAGCCGGGTTGCAACAAGACATCTCAGCCCAGGGGCTGCTGCTCTCCGAATGGCCTGAGGGGACGGCATCACGGGCTGCCCATTTCAGCTTGAGACAACGCCTGGAGGTGGGCCTGGTGCAGGCCCTGGTCCTGGTCGAATGCCCGCAGCAGAGCGCAGCACTCCACACCGCGGAGTTGGGCTGGGCGCAAGGGATTCCACTTTGGGTCGTCCCCGCCGATGCCGGACGCAGCAGTGCGGCAGGCAGCAATCGCCTGCTGGCCAGAGGGGGAACGCCCCTGCTGGATCCAGCGGACCTGGTCAAGCATCTGGGATGTGGGCCGAGGAGCAAGCCGGTTCGGCCGCCGATGCCAAGGACGCACGCGACGTTGCTGCAGCGCGAGGCGGCCCTCATGGGAGCCCTCGGTCAGGGTGCAACGCTTGAGCAGCTCTGCCATTCACTGCGGCTGTGCCCGGTGGGAATCAGTCAACGGCTGCTGCAACTGGAGCTGGCCGGATTGGTACGCAGCGCACCGGGGCTGTGGTGGCATCCCTGCTGAGACAGGGCTTCATAGGCTGATCCAATGGCTGAGTTGCTCACGGCTAAGGCAGTGCTGAGCTGGAGGCAGGCGATGCTCGGCCAGGGAGGCGAGAGCAGCGCGCTCGATTGGCTACTCGATCTCAAAGGCGGGCTGCGCTGGCAGCAGTTACAGGCGCTCAGGCTCTACCCCGAATCCAAGATTGAGTTGGAGCAGGACCTCGGCACGCTCGAGCAGATCTGGAGTCAACACCTCGAGCAGGCCATCCCCCTTCAGTACCTCGTTGGCCGCTGTCCCTGGAGGGACATCGAACTCGAAGTCGCACCAGGCGTGCTGATCCCTCGGCAAGAAACTGAAGTGCTGGTTGATCTGGCCTTGGACTGTGCCAAGGGAGATCAACTGGGTTCAGCCCCGCACTGGGCGGACCTCGGCACTGGCTCGGGCTGCATCGCCATCGCTCTGGCGAAGGGACTACCGAACGCCCAGGGGTTCGCCGTCGATCGTTCTGCCGAAGCGCTGCGTCAGGCAGAGAGGAACGCCAGAGCAATCCTGGGCTCGGCCTGCCTGGACTTCAGAGAAGGTGACTGGTGGGACGCGATCCGAGATCAGTGGGGCCAGCTGGATCTGGTGGTGAGCAACCCGCCCTACATCCCGGCTGCGGTCTGGGCGCAGCTCGAACCTGTGGTGCGTGAGCACGAGCCCGAACTTGCACTCAATGGGGGCAGCGATGGCTTGGAGGCCCTACGAACCATTGCTGGCGGAGCAGCACTTGGCCTAGCGCCAGGGGGATGGCTACTGCTTGAGCACCACTACGACCAGAGCAAGGCTGTACTGGAGTTGCTCGAAGCGGCTGGACTGGTGAATGTGCAGGCCCACAAGGACCTTGAGGGAATCCAGCGCTTCGCCAAGGCGCAGCGGCCGCTCCAACCAGAGCAGAACCGGCCATGAACCAATCCCTTGAGGCCGGTCAATTCGCCGCTGAACTGCAGCAAGGCCAAGCCGGGGTCTTCCCGACGGACACCCTGCCGGCGCTGGCCACCAGACCAGAGCACGCCTCGCTGCTCTGGACAATCAAGGAGCGGCCTCAAAACAAGCCGGTGATCCTGATGGGTGCTGATGCTGAACAGCTCTTCAGCAACCTGGGGATGACGCCTGAACCGAGCTGGTTGCGGCTAATCGAACTGCACTGGCCCGGAGCCCTGACGCTGGTGGTACCGGCTGAAGGGGAGCGGCTGGAGCAACTCAATCCGGGGGGATCAGCCCTGGGCCTTCGCGTTCCGGCCTGCGAGCAGGCCCGAGACCTGCTGCGATTGAGCGGACCCCTCGCCACCACGAGCACCAATCGCTCGGGAGAAGACCCCTGCACAAGCGCTGAAGAGGTGCAGGCGCGATTCCCCCAGTTGCTGCGCTTGGCCCCCGAACCCTGGCCAGCGCCCTCGGGGCAGGCCAGCACAGTGATCGCACTGGAGCCAGGAGGCGGTTGGCGCTTGCTGCGCGCTGGTGCTGTGATGCCCCAAGAGCTCCTGAGCTAAGCGGCCATGGCTTGGTTGCCCCTCCTACTGGTGGTCCTGCTGAGCCTGCATCAATGGCTGTTTCAGCCCCTGCTGGTGCTCAGCGCTGCTGTCTTTGAGCTGAGGCCACTGCCTTGGCTGATCCTTGCTGGCCTGGCCTGGCTGCTCGCCGGCAACGGACCGACTGCGAAGCATTAGGTCAGGCCCCAAACCGCGAGAGAAGCCAAAAAAAAGCCCCCGGCTGAGCCGGGGGCGCTTGGTCGTCCCTCAAGGGATGCAAGTGTGCGGGTGATCGCTATGGATCAGCCGAACTTGCCAGAGGTGGAAGCGATCAAGAAGGCGGCGTAGGTCACGAAGTAGCCCACGGTGAAGTGAGCCAGACCAACCACACGGGCCTGAACGATCGAGAGAGCCACAGGCTTGTCGCGCCAGCCCACCAGGTTGGCGAGCGGGGTGCGCTGGTGAGCCCAGACGATGGTCTCGATCAGTTCCTGCCAGTAACCGCGCCAGGAGATCAGGAACATGAAGCCGGTGGCCCAGATCAGGTGACCGAACAGGAACATCCAGGCCCAGACGGCGAGGTTGTTGCTGCCGAACGGGTTGTAACCGTTGATCAGCTGAGAGGAGTTGAGCCACAGGTAGTCGCGGAACCAGCCCATCAGGTAGGTGCTGGATTCGTTGAACTGAGCCACGTTGCCCTGCCAGATGGCGAGGTGCTTCCAGTGCCAGTAGAAGGTGAGCCAACCCACGGTGTTCAGGGCCCAGAAGACAGCCAGGTAGAAGGCGTCCCAGGCACTGATGTCGCAGGTACCGCCACGGCCGGGGCCGTCGCAGGGGAAGGAGTAGCCGAAGTCCTTCTTGTCGGGCATCAGCTTCGAGCCACGGGCATCCAGAGCACCCTTGACCAGGATCAGGGTGGTGGTGTGCAGACCCAGGGCGATGGCGTGGTGCACCAGGAAGTCACCAGGGCCGATCTGCAGGAACAGATCGTTGCCACCGTCGTTGATGGCGTTCATCCAACCGCCCATGTAGGCGGCGCTGGCATTGCTAGCGGCGCTAGCGCCATTGGAGAGGAGCACGTCGAAGCCGTACATGGCCTTACCAGAGGCGGCCTGCACGAACTGTGCGAAGACGGGCTCAACCAGGATCTGCTTCTCGGGGGTACCGAAGGCAACAACCACGTCGTTGTGGACGTAGAGGCCCAGGGTGTGGAAGCCGAGGAACAGGGAGACCCAGCTCAGGTGGCTGATGATCGCTTCTTTGTGCTCGAGCATCCGAGCAAGAACGTTGTTCTTGTTGGCCTCGGGGTCGTAGTCACGGATGAAGAAGATCGCACCGTGAGCGAAGGCACCGCACATCAGGAAGATGGCGATGTACTGGTGGTGGGTATAGAGGGCAGCCTGCGTCGTGTAGTCCTTGGCGATAAACGCGTAGGACGGCATCGAATACATGTGCTGCGCCACCAGGCTGGTCACAACGCCCAGGGAAGCCAGGGCCAGACCGAGCTGGAAGTGGAGCGAGTTGTTGATGGTGTCGTAAAGACCCTTGTGGCCAGCGCCCAGGTCACCAGGGGTGCCGTTGGGGGGGTTGTGAGCCTCGAGGATCTCGCGGATCGAGTGACCGATACCGAAGTTGGTCCGGTACATGTGACCGGCGATCACGAACAGACAGCCAATCGCCAGGTGGTGATGGGCAATGTCGGTCAGCCAGAGGGCCTCACTTTGGGGGTGGAAACCACCGAGGAAGGTGAGGATCGCGGTGCCAGCGCCTTCTGAGGTACCAAACACCTGATAGGCGGTGTCGGGGTTCTGGGCGTAAACGCCCCAGTTACCAGTGAAGAAGGGAGCCAGGCCTGCCGGGTGAGGCAGCACGTTCAGGAAGTTGTCCCAACCCACGTGTTGACCACGGGATTCGGGAATGGCCACGTGAACCAGGTGACCGGCCCAAGCGATGGAGCTGAAGCCGAACAGCACCGCGAGGTGGTGGTTCAGGCGGGACTCAGCGTTCTTGAACCAGGCCAGGGAAGGCCGGAACTTGGGCTGAAGGTGGAGCCAGCCAGCGAACAGGGCCCAAGCCGACAGGATCATCATGAAGATGGAACCCTGGTACAGCTCGGCGTTGGTGCGCATGCCGATCGTGTACCACCAGTGGTACACGCCGGAGTACGCAATGTTCACCGGGGAGGAGGCGCCTGCCTGGGTGAAGGCAGTGATGGCGCCTTGGCCGAAGTGGGGATCCCAGATCGCGTGAGCGATGGGACGGACATGCAGAGGATCGGCGACCCACTGCTCGAAGTTGCCCTGCCAGGCGACGTGGAACAGGTTGCCCGAAACCCAGAGGCCGATGATCGCGAGGTGACCGAAATGGGTGGAGAAGAGCTTTTGGTAAAGCTTCTCCTCCGTCATTCCGTCATGGCTCTCGAAGTCGTGAGCCGTGGCGATCCCGTACCAAATACGACGGGTTGTCGGGTCCTGTGCCAGACCCTGGCTGAACGAAGGAAATTTCGTTGCCATTGGGAAAGGTCAGGAGAGGTCAGCCGACCGCAATGATGCGGGCCAGGAAGAACGACCAGGTGGTCGCGATGCCGCCCAGCAGATAGTGGGCAACACCAACGGCACGGCCCTGGGTGATGGAGAGCGCCCGCGGCTGAATGGCGGGAGCAACCTTCAGCTTGTTGTGAGCCCAGACGATGGACTCGATCAGCTCTTGCCAGTAGCCGCGGCCACTGAACAGGAACATCA
>NZ_JAFMKL010000069.1:0-9021 GCF_017852955.1 Vulcanococcus sp. DEBay_Sum22DG08_74 | reverse complement strand
AGTTGTCCGGCCGTGGGCATGGGGCTGACGGTGATCGCCAACGCCCTGCGGATTGGCGATCAGGTGTTGGGTGTGCTGTGACCAGCGGCTCGGGCCAGGCGACCTCTGAACTCCGCCGGATGGCGGAACGGGACCAGGACCAGGTGCCTTGGTCGCTTTGGGGCAGTTACTTGCCGGAGCGGCAATGGGGGACGGTTCGAGAGGACTACTCCGCCGATGGCAACGCCTGGACCTCCTTTCCCCATGACCATGCCCGTTCACGGGTCTATCGCTGGGGCGAGGACGGTCTGCTGGGGATCTGCGACTCGGAGTGTCGCCTCTGCTTTTCGCTGGCCCTTTGGAATGGTCAGGATCCAATCCTCAAGGAGCGCCCCTTTGGCTTGGCCAACGGCGAGGGGAACCACGGCGAGGATCTCAAGGACTACTACTTCCACCTCGCCAATACGCCGACCCACAGCTTCATGCGTGGGCTCTACAAGTACCCGCAGCAGCGCTTTCCCTACGAAGACCTGATTGCTGAGAACGGCCGGCGCAGTCGCGATCAACCCGAGTACGAACTGGTCGACACCGGCATCTTTAACGAGAGCCGCTATTTCGATGTCTTTATCGAGTACGCCAAGCGCTCCCCCCGCGACCTGGCGATTCGCCTGAGGGTGATCAACCGCGGTGATCAGGCGGCTCCGTTGACCCTGCTGCCCACCCTCTGGTTACGCAATACCTGGAGCTGGGGCTACCCGGATGAGCAGGAGCAGCCGATGGGTCTCAAGGGTGATGTCCTGCAGGCCCAGGTTGGTGGTGGCTTGGGCGGCTACGAACTCCACTGCCGTAATGAAGGGCGTTGGATTTTTACCGACAACGAAACCAACACCGAACGCCTCTATCAACAGCCCAATACGCGGCCCTATCAAAAAGATGGCTTCCACCGCTATTTGATCGAGTCCGAGCAGGGGGCGATCAACCCCCAGCAGAGCGGGACCAAGGCTGCTCGCCTCCTGCAGCGCACCCTGCAACCTGGCGAGGAATGGCAGGTGGACCTGCGCCTGATGGCCCAGGACGAGACCAGCGGGAATGAGGCCTTTGGTCCTGAGACTGATGCCCTGTTTGTGCAAAGGGAGCGGGAATGGAACGAGTTCTTCGCCGAGCGTGTTCCCAACCTCTCCAAGGAGGACCGTTTAATCCACAGCAGCGCCGCGGCAGGGTTGCTGTGGTGCAAGAAGTACTACGGCTGGAGTGTTCTGCGCTGGCTGGACGGCGATCCGACCTCCCCGGTGCCACCCCCCCAGCGCTGGGCGACGGACAACGCGGAATGGCAGCGGCTGCATGCCCACGACGTGATTTCGATGCCCGATGCCTGGGAGTACCCCTACTTCTGCCAATGGGACCTGATGTTCCATGCGGTCGCCTTTGCGGTGATCGATCCGGCGACGGCCAAGCAACAGGCGATGGTTCTGCGGACGCCCCACTACACGGCGCCGAATGCGCAAACCCCTGCCTACGAGTGGGCCCTCTCTGATCCCAACCCGCCGATTGGCGCCTGGGCGGCGATGCGCATTTTTCAGATCGAGCGCAAGCAGAACGACGAGGGCGATCTGGGCTTTCTGCATGCGGCCCTGCGGAAGTTGATCCTGGAATACGGCTGGTGGGCGAACCGTAATGACCGGGGGGGAGACAACCTCTTTGAGGGGGGCTTCCTCGGTCTCGACAACATCGCGGTGTTTGATCGCCGTTACCCCTTGGCCGATGGCAGCCGCATTGAGCAGTGCGACGGGACCGCCTGGATGGCCTCCTTGAGCCTGAACCTGCTCAATATCAGTGTGGAATTGACGCGCACGGAACCCGAGTACGCCGATATCGCGGAGCGGTTTGTCTACGACTTTGTTCAGCTGGCCCTGACGCTGAACCTGCCCGGCAATCGCGGCTACCTGAATTGGGATGAGCAGGACGGCTTCTATTACGACGTCATCAAACGACCGGATGGATCGACGGAATACCTGCGGACCCGCTCGGTCTCTGGCCTGATTCCACTGTTGGCTGTGGCCAGCTTTGACGTTGAGACGATCAAACGGCTGCCTGTTCTTGATGTCACCCAGAGCTTGAGCTGGTTTTTGCATGAACGCACCAGCCCTGATTGGTTGTTGGATCACTTCGGGCAATGGCGCCATGACCGCCTGCTGTTTGCCCTGGTGCCGGAGCAGCGGCTACGCCGCATCTGCGAGCGACTCTTTGACGAATCAGAGTTTCTCTCGCCCTACGGCATTCGCGCCCTCTCGAAGGTCTACGAAGACCAGCCCTACAGCTTTACCGAGGGGAGTGAGACCCAAACCTTGGCCTACAGCCCAGCCGATAGCCCGGTGGCGATGTTTGGTGGTAACTCCAACTGGCGCGGTCCCGTTTGGATCCCAATCAACTTTCTCTTGATTGAGTCCCTGCAGAAGTTTGGCCACTACTACGGCGATGACTTCAAGGTGGAGTTCCCCACCGGCTCTGGCTGCTGGCTGAATCTTTGGGATGTCTCGCTGCAACTGCAGCATCGTTTGGTCAATTTGTTTCGCCGTGATGCCTCCGGTCAGCGGCCCTTCTTGGGCGATGTGGAGCTGTTTCAGAACGATCCCCATTGGCGGGATCTGATGCTGTTCAACGAGTATTTCCACGGCGACAACGGCCGGGGCGTCGGAGCGAGTCACCAAACCGGTTGGACGGCCATGGTCTGCAAGATGATCAATCAGCTCAGCCGCTATCCAGCGCCAGGCGCCCCTTCATCACAATCAGCGGACAGCCATTGAGCCCGTTTCTAGTTTGCGGGTAGTGGCTGGTTGATCCAGTGTTTGAGGCACAACTGCAGAAGCCCGATCGTCAGGACTTCGATCTGGTGATCATTGGCAGTGGTGCTGGTGGCGGCACCTTGGCGCGGGTTCTCGCGCCGACGGGTCTGCGCATCTTGATCCTGGAGCGCGGGGATTGGTTGCCCCAGGAACCGGAGAATTGGGATGCCGAAGCTGTTTTTCAGAAGGGTCGATACGTCTCCAAAGACATCTGGTACGACGGCAAGGGCCAGCCGTTCCAGCCAGGAAGTCATTACTTCGTCGGTGGTGCCACCAAGATGTACGGCGCCCACCATTTCCGTCTGCGGCAGCGGGACTTTGAGGAGCTGGAACACCGCGACGGCGTCTCCCCGGCGTGGCCCCTGCGCTACAGCGATTTCGAGCCTTATTACCAAAAGGCTGAGGAGATGTATCACGTCCATGGACTTCGCGGTGAGGACCCCACCGACCCCCCAAGTTCAGCGCCCTATCCCCATCCGCCGATTTCCCATGAACCGCGGATTCAACAGCTTGCCGATGATCTGCGTTCGGCCGGATTGAACCCGTTTCACGCCCCCAGTGGCGTGATGCTGAATGAAGCCAATATGGAGATCAGCCGCTGCAGGCGCTGCAACAACTGTGATGGCTTCCCCTGTCTGGTGCATGCCAAAGGTGATGCCGAGGTCTGTGGTGTCAGACCGGCGCTCAAGGAAAGCGGCAATGTCTCCCTCTTGACCCGCGCTGAGGTGAAGCGTCTGGTGACCAATCCAGAGGGGAGTGCCGTCACCTCCGTTGAGGTGGAACGCGATGGGGAACAGCTCAGCTACAAGGCCGATGTTGTTGTGGTGAGTTGCGGCGCGGCGAATAGCGCCCGCTTGCTGTTGATGTCGGCCAACGACCGTCATCCCCGCGGATTGGCCAATGGCTCTGATCAGGTGGGCCGGAACTACATGTTCCACAACAGCAAGGCCGCCGTTGCCCTGTCCCACGAGCCCAATCCAACGGTCTTCCAGAAGACCATCTCAATCAATGACTGGTATTTCGGCGATGCCGATTACGACTACCCGATGGGCAATATTCAAATGACGGGTAAGACCCGCGGCGCGATCATGAAGGGCTACGCCCCACTGGAGACCTTCCTGGTTCCGGGCTGGACCATGGACAAAATCGCCGAACACGCCCTCGACTTTTGGGTGTCAACGGAGGATCTTCCGGATCCAAATAACCGGGTGACGATCGATGCGGGGGGGCACATTCACCTGAACTACAAGGTCAATAACCAGACCTCAGCGGATCGGCTCTGGGGTCGCCTTCAGGGAATCCTCGACAAGCTCTACTTGAAGAAACACCTGGTGGAGCGTCAGGTGTACATCAAAAATGCCATGGGCATCGCGGCCGTGGGTCACCAGGCTGGGACCTGCCGGTTTGGCACGGATCCGGCGAGCTCGGTGCTCGATGTCAATTGCAAGGCCCATGAGCTCGACAACCTGTATGTCGTCGATACCAGCTTCTTCCCCAGCATTGGGGCGGTGAATCCATCCCTCACCGCCATCGCCAATGCCATTCGTGTGGGCGAGCACCTGACGGCTCGCCTGAAGACCTAGAGGGTGAGGCCGGTCTGGAGCACCTGCTCGGTAATGGCGTGATCCAGCGAGAAGAAGCCGCCGCCGCAACCGATCAAGACAACACACATCACGACATACATCGCCGCTTTCTCCCAGCTGGGGGGCTCGCCCACCCCCAGGGGGCCGGCGTAGTCCCCTTCTGGAATCAGATAGGGGTCAACGGCAACGAAGGGCAGTCCACCCTTCATCTCCAGGACCATGGCGTAGGCCATCGACACCAGAATTCCAAAGGCCGCAATCGGGGTCAGGATTCCGGCCACCAGCGCGATGCCGCCGGCCCACATCGATCCGGCTGAGAGAAAGCAGAGCCAGGCCGGGGTGCCCAACATTTGCGACCAGGTCTGCAGGTTTTTCAGCTTCGGCCAGCCATGGCGGATGAAGCAGATCCCCGTAAAGACCCGCAGCACCAGCAAGGAGGCTTCCGCAATAGGCGAAGGGGCCAGACCTGCGGGTGCATCGGGCACCAGCAAATTCACAAGAGTGACGTCCACAGCACTTCCGTGACTTCCCGAAAACTAGACATCACAACCGAAACCGGCCGCGCTTAATCCACGCTGATTAACTGCAGCTGGTGGCCGTCTGGATCGCGCACCTGCAATCCCCGCTGGAAACCCAAGAGCGCAGCCTGCTCGCTGTTCAGCGTCTGCACTCCGTCGGACACGTGCGAGCCGCCAAAGGACTCGAGACGTTGGCTGATGGCATCGAGCTCAGCGACCTCAAGGCGGATCTGCCAGTGGGCCAGGTCTGCCGCGGATTGATCGACCGGCAGGGGCCTCCCCCCGGTGGGCTCGATGTAGTTCAGGCATTCCACCCCCGCTCCCTCGGGGCAGCGGTGGGCACTGATGTGGACCCGCGTTCCCTCCAGGCCATCCAGCCGGTCCTGCTCCAGGCCATGGTTCACCCCATCACCGCCAAAGCGCAGGCCGAGGAGTTCTCCATAGAACGCGGTGCTGCGTTCGGTGTTGGCGTTCGCAATGGCGCTGTGGTCGATGCCAAGGAAGGTGCCCCTAGGCGTGCTGGGATGCCAGCGGGCATCGCCTTTGCCCCCCGGGAACTGCAGCAGCTCAAGGCAGTGTCCTTCGGGGTCGTGGAATTTGTAGGCCTGAATTCCAGCCGCCCCTTGGTTCCACTCCGGCAACGTTTGCGGTCCAGTGGAGATGGGCTGAAGCGCACCGGCCTGCACCTGGGCCGTGATCGGCTCCGCCGCCTTCGCCATGTCGGAGACCACGATGCAGATGTGCTGAAACCAGAGATCGCAACTTCTGGACTCCTTCGGAATCGGACGCCCAGGACGTAGTCCTGGCCCCAGTGCCAGCACCTCAGTCAGCTCCAATCGCTCCTGGCCGAGTTGGAGTTGGTGCAGGCGCAAGCGGCTTCCAGGCAGGCCGATGAGCTCCGCGTAGGGACCGGCGTCGATGTCGAACGCGGCCACCGGGCTGAAGCCGAGGTGTGTTTCGTAGAACGCGCTGAGGCGGTTGGCATCTGAGCAGCTGAAGCCGATGCTTTTGATCTGGGGAGTCATCGGGTACCTCGGGTGTTGGTGAAGAGGGAATAGAGCTGGTTCGAGGCACAGATGAAGAGGCGACTGCCGTAGCGATCGCCAAAGCAGAGGTTCGAGACCCGTTGGGGAACGCGAATTTTTCCGAGGAGCGCTCCATCTGCGGCAATCACATTCACGCCATCACCGGCGCTGCACCAGAGGTTCCCCTGCTCATCGATTTGAAATCCGTCGGCCCAGCCGACATTGACTTTGTGAAAGAACTGACCCGGTCCCAGGCTGCGTCCATCGGCTGCGACTGGATAGCGAATGATGTGTTGCCGCGGTTCATCGGCGTCAGGGGCTCCTGTCTCAGCGACATACAGCCACTGCTCATCGGGTGAGAAGGCCAGACCATTCGGTCCGTCGAGGTCGCGGATCACTGCATCAAGCTCGCCTGTTTCAGGGTCCAGGCGATAGAGCGCAGCTGGTTGCTCAGAGGCTTGCCGGCCCCCTTCGTAGTCATTGAGCAGGCCATAGAGGGGATCGCTAAACCAGATCGATCCATCCCGCTTCACCACGACATCGTTCGGTGCATTCAGGCGTTTACCTTCGGCCGCATCCACCAGGGTCGTCACCTGTCCGTCGTGTTCCAGTCGGGTGAGACAGCGACTGCTGTGGTGGCATTGGATCAGGCGTCCAGCGGCATCACGGGCTTGTCCGTTGGCGAAGTCAGAGGGTTCCCGAAAGACACTGATCCCATCGCGTTCGCTCCAGCGCAGCGTGCGGTTGTTAGGGATGTCGTTAAACAGAAGGCACTGGTGGTCTCCAAACCAGACCGGACCCTCCAGCCAGCGAAATCCCTCCGCAAGTAGCTCGAGCTCCGCGTTGAAGAGCACCAGCTGCTTGAAGCGCGGGTCGAGGCAGTCGCAGTGAGGAGCAAGCGGGCTCATGGCTGGGCAAAACAACCCGGTTGCAGATTCAGCCAGCGCTCATCCCGCGGTTGGATGGCCATCTGGATGCAGGGCTCATCCCCCAGTTGTTCGGAGAGGTGACCGCAGCGTCCCTCTGCATCGGTGATGCAGTTCTGATCGCCGCCGAAGGAGAACTCGCCAGGCCCCACTTCAATGCGCTGGCCATCCATGCTCGTGATGGCCCAGCGCCCCTTGAGCACATAGATCAATTTGGGTGCTGGGTTTTCATGCCAGCTCGCTTTCCAACCCACGGGTAAGACCACGGCCGTGGCCATTAACTCGTTCTCAATCACCCTGTTGAACAGAGGGGTATTGCGCGGTCCCAGTTGGATCAACTCAAAACCGCTGAGCTCGCAGTAGGTCTGTCGACTGATGCCATCGGCATCACGCCAAAGGTGCCAGTAGCCAAGAGCAATGCCTTGGTCGCTGTTGTTCACGGTCTCTTGTTGCGGTGGGCCCCAGCTCAGCTTGTCCTTGGTCCTGGTGGTTGTCAGCTGTGGTCTGTTACCGCCGCCATGCATACCCTGCGGATGAGTGATCAAACGGCATGTCGACGAATCCCTACGCCATGGAGACCCTCTCCAATTTCCTCAAGGGAAAGGTGATCATCGTGACGGGCGGCAACAGCGGAATCGGTAAGTCGATTGTTGAAACGGTGGCCCGCCTTGGCGCCAAGGTGGTGATCGACTACCGCTCCCATCCCGAGGCAACGGAAGAGCTCGAGCAAGAGATTGGCGAGCTGGGGGGCTGCTCCTTTGGGGTGCAGGCCGATGTGGGCAAGTTGGATGATTTGCAGCGTTTGGTTGAGGCCGCTGTGAGTCGTTATGGCCGCCTCGATGTCATGGTGAATAACGCTGGTATCGAAACCAGGACGTCGATTCTGGACACCACGCCAGAGGATTTCGACAAGGTCCTGAATGTCAACCTGCGCGGCGTTTTCTTCGCGACCCAGTACGCAGCCAAGCAGATGATCGCCCAGGGCAGTGGCGGCCGGGTGATCAATATCTCCTCGGTGCATGAGGACTGGCCGATGCCCAATAACACCCCCTATTGCGTGGCCAAGGGTGGTGTGCGGATGTTGACCCGAACCGCTGGCGTGGAGCTGGCCTCCAAGGGCGTGACGATCGTGAATGTGGGTCCGGGCGCTGTGGCCACGCCGATCAACGACTCGACGATGAACAACCCGGAGTTGCTGGCCAAGCTCAACGCCGCGATCCCGATGGGGCGGATGGCTCAGCCCGATGAGATCGCCAAGGTGGTGGCTTTCCTGGCGAGCGATGCCGCCAGCTACATCACGGCCACCAGCATCTTTGCCGATGGCGGAATCATGCAGAGCAGTCCTGGGCTTTAAGGGCACGCCTTGACCGTGCGGTCATGAAGATCACCCCCGAGCAACTGCTGCAGATGCGCCGCCGCCATCGCGGTTATCGCATCACCTTGGGGGCGCAACTCCTGTTGCTCTTGCTGTTGCCGGTGGCCCAGCGGGTGCCCTGGTTGCTGTCCTTGATGCTCTGCCTGCTGGCCATCGAGTTGATGGTGTTTTTGGCGCGCTATTCACCGCTGGGGCGTAAACGCCTGACCTACAGCCTGGGGACGCTCGCGGTGGTGCTGGAGATCACCTGGCATCTGGCCCTGCGTTGGTGGCCAATCCTGGGAAAAATTCTGACCCTGCCCCATGTCATGGTCTGGGTTCTGTTTCTTTTGGTGGTGGCGATTCGCAAGGTCAAGGCTCTGGTGCGGGAGCCCTATGTGACCTTCTCGGTTGTGCTTGGGGCCGCCTCGGGTTACCTCAGTGTCGGTCTGGCTGGTGGTGTGCTGTTGACAGCCCTTTGGGTGCTGCACCCAGCGGCCTTTCTGCAGTCATCCCTTCCTCAGCTCTCGGCCCTGGGAGACCTCACAGTGGCCGTGGCTCCAGCCCTGATGGCGGCCTCGTTTTCATTGCTCACCACGGTGGGAACGGAGGTGCTGCGTTCGAGTGATGTCACGGTTCAGGTGTTAGCGAACCTGATCACGATTAGTGGGCAGCTCTACGTCGCCATCTTGATTGGTTTGATTTTGGGGCGTGTGCATCACCGGGCCGTGATCTGACGCGATTTCGGCGGCATCATGTGCTCGGTTTGAGAGCACCGCCGTGGTTCTGCGCA
>NZ_JAFMKL010000068.1:0-9126 GCF_017852955.1 Vulcanococcus sp. DEBay_Sum22DG08_74 | reverse complement strand
ACACTCAAGCCAACGGAGAGGCCCACCATCGCCATGCGGCCGTTCCAGATTTCAGCCTGAGGCGTAAAGCCGCGCTTCCACTGGTTCAGCTCCTCAGGAGCTGCTTCAACAACCTGGTCTGGGGTAGGGGCGGAGTCTGCAGTGGCCATCGCCTCTGCCTTCAAACTCCAAGCAGCCTACGGAAATCAGAAGGGCGCCTGGGGTTCATAAAGAACCGGAGCCTGCTCCAGGGGCAGCCTGGGCGTCACAGCCAGCTCAATCGAGCTTTGTGCGCCAGCACGGAAGCGCTGTTCAGCCGCCACACCGATCATTGCGGCGTTATCGGTGCAGTAGGCCAGAGGCGCTACCCGCCACTCGAGCGCAAGCGCCTGGCAACGCTCCTCCAGCCGCGCGCGCAAACGATGGTTTGCCGCCACTCCGCCCACCATGACGATGGTCTTCAGTCCCTGATCGCGGGCGCAGCGGGTCGTGCGCTCGACCAAGACGTCAGCGACCACCTGCTCAAAGCTCGCCGCCACATCCGCCAAGGGAAACGGCTCGCCGCCGGCGGCTTCCTCGGCCCGCAGTTGATTGACCAGCCGCAGAACCGCTGTCTTGAGACCGCTGAAGCTGAAGTCGTAGGGATGGAAGCCCCCCTCGGGCCGAGACACCCGGCCCTTGGGAAGGCTGAAACGCTTGGAATCGCCACTGGCGGCGGCGGCCTGAACGGCCGGGCCTCCCGGATAGCCCAACCCCAACAGACGGGCGACCTTGTCGAAGGCCTCACCGGCGGCGTCATCGCGACTGCGAGCAAGACGCGTGTAGTCACCGGGACCATCCACACGGATCATCTCGGTGTGCCCACCGCTGACCAGAAGCACCAAATAGGGTCCCGGCGGCAGGGGATCTCCCAGCTGGACCGAGCAGAGGTGCCCCTCCAGGTGATGGACCCCCAGAAACGGTTTTCCGTGAAGGCGGGCCAGGCTCCGCCCGGTCACCGATCCAATCAACAGCGCACCGACCAACCCCGGGGCCGCGGTCGCCGCGATGGCATCGAGCTCCTGGTAACTGACGCCGCTCTGCGCCATCACCTGTTCAATCAGATGGGGCAGCGCCTCCACATGGCGTCTGGAGGCGATTTCCGGAACGACGCCACCCCAACGGGCGTGCTCCTCCATTTGCGTTGCAACCGCGCTCGCGAGCACCGTTTGATTACACACAACGGCTGCGGCTGACTCGTCACAACTTGTTTCGAGGGCCAGCAGCGTGGGCATTAGGTCTGGAGAGCTCTCTTACTGTCCGTAAGTGACATCCTGCCGTGCAGCAGCTGGACCTGACGATGCGCCGCCTTTTTGCAGTTCTCATTTCTGCCCTGCTGATCTTCGGCTTCGCCCCCGTGGCGAAAGCTGATGTTGCAGGCCTGACCCCCTGCGCTGAAAGCGCACGCTTCCAATCCCGGGCCGCCGCCGCCTCCACCCCCCAGGCCAAGGCGCGCTTCGAGATGTACAGCCAGGCCTCCTGCGGCGCTGATGGCCTGCCCCACCTGATCGTGGATGGTCGCCTCAGCCACGCTGGTGACTTCATCATCCCCGGCATCGCCTTCCTCTACATCGCTGGTTGCATCGGCTGGGCCGGTCGCAACTACCTGATGGCCATCCGTGGCAGCAAGGACGCCGCCATGAAGGAAATCCAGATCGACCTGTCTCTGGCCTTCAAGAGCACCCTGGCCGCAGCCACTTGGCCCATCGCTGCCTTCGCTGAACTCAGCGGCGGCAAGCTGACCGAATCCGACGACAAGATCACCGTCTCCCCCCGCTGATCGCGGCGGGTTATCTCCACTCTTTCAACGTCATTCCGATGAAAAAGTTCCTGACCACCGCCCCGGTCTTCGCCGCGATCTGGTTCACCGTCACCGCTGGCATCCTGATCGAATTCAACCGCTTCTTCCCCGATCTCCTCTTCCACCCGATGTGATCGGCAGTTGCCATTGAAAAAGGCCCCAATCGGGGCCTTTTTTATTGCCCAGCGCCCCTAGCCAAGCCCCATCAACTGCTCCAGCTGCTGCAAGGCCTCCGTCAGATCGCCATTGACGATCACCGCGTCGAATTCGGACTCGGCCTGCAGCTCCACCCGGGCTCGCTCAAGCCGCCGAACAATGGCCTCCTCGCTATCGGTGCCCCGTCCGCGAATGCGGCGCTCAAGCTCCTCAAAGGAGGGGGGCTTGATGAAGATCTGGAAACCGCTGGGGAAGCTGCGGCGCACCTGACGCGCCCCTTCCAACTCGATCTCCAGCAGGACCGGCCGGCCCGCTTGAAGCTGAGCCTCCACGGGCTCACGGGGGGTGCCGTAGCAGTTACCGGCGAACTCGGCCCACTCGAGCAAGCCCCCTTGGGAGACCTTGGCGTCGAAATCAGCCCGGTTCAAAAAGAAGTAGCTCGTGCCCTCCACCTCGCCGCTGCGAGGGGAGCGGGTGGTCGCTGAAATCGAAAGCCAGATCTCGGGATGACGCTCCAGCAGGGCAGTCACCAAGGTCCCCTTGCCGACTCCACTGGGGCCCGTGATCAGAAACAACCGGCCGCTGGAGGAGGGCTCTTCCGCCATTGGGACTCAACCATGGCCCTGCAGAGTAAGAGTGCCTCCGCAGCGAATCGGCGCAGACCATGGCCGCCCAGTCCCTCCAGGCCATGGACCTCACCAGCCTTCGTGCGGTGTTGGCGGAACTGCGGCCGCAACTGGTGCCCAGCCGCTTTGAGAAAGCCCAACAGGCCGACGGGCAGACCCTTCACCTGGGGTTCCGCACGCTGGAGCGGCGGCTCTGGCTCGAGCTCAGCTGGCTGGCCGAAGCACCGCGCCTGCTGGAGATCCCGCCTCCCCCCAAGCAGGGGGATGGCAGCACCCTGGCGCAACAGCTCCAGCACGGACTGAGCGGGCTGGCGCTCACCGGCCTCCAACAAGACGGTTGGGAGCGGGTGGTGGAACTGGACTTCGCCACCAGGCCGGGGGAGCCGGCCCAGCGGAGCCTGGTCCTGGAGTTAATGGGCCGCCACAGCAATGTCTTCCTGCTGGATCAAGACCGCAGGGTCGTGGCCGTGGCCCGGCAGGTCCGCGATAACCAGTCCCGCCTAAGGCCGATCAGCACCGGCGATCTCTACAGCGCCCCACCGCCCATGGGCGGTCGCTGCCCCAGCCGCAGCGAGAGCTTTGAGCACTGGAAAAGCGAACTGCAACTGCTGCCGCTGCCGCTAAAACGCGCCCTACCCAGCGCCTATCAAGGCATCAGCCCAGCGCTCGCGCGCCAATTGGTCGCGGGACTCGGCGATGACCTACTCGATCAACCCGCACAGGGCCTCAGCCCGGTGACCTGGGACCAGCTCTGGCAGCGCTGGCAGCTCTGGCTCGAGGCCCTGGAGGAGGAACGTTTCGTATTCCGCCTGGAGGAGGGCGGGGGGTATTGCTGTTGGAGCAGCGAGCGCGCACCAGAGCAGCCAGACAGCCTCAACGCCCAGCTGGCGAGCTATCACCGCGATCGCTTGCAAGCCAGGGCCTTTCAACAGCGGCAGCAGGCCCTCAAGCAGCGGCTCGAGCGGGCCTTGGAGCGCGAACGGCAGCAACAGCAGCAACAGCAAGCGCTCCTGGATCAAGTCGGCAACAGCACTGGACTCCAGGAGCAGGCCGACGCCCTGCTCTGCCAAGCCAACCCCAGCCGAGACACGGTGAACGAGGCCCAGAAGCTCTACAAAAAAGCGCGGCGTCTGCGGCGCTCCGTGGCCGCCATCACCCCCCGACTGGCCCAGCACCAGCAGCAACTTGAGCAACTGGAGGCAAGCCTGACCTTCCTGGAGCTCATCCAGCTCGAGTGCCAATGGGACCCCGCCAACGGGCTCCTGCAACTGCAGGCCCTCGAAGAGGACAGCGAGAGGCTCTGGCAACGCCAACCCAGCAACCGCAAGGAACGCAGGCGAGCGCAGGGGGATCCCAGCCCCCTATCCGTCACCAGCCCAAGGGGTCTGACGATCCAAGTTGGCCGCAATCACCGCCAGAACGAATGGATCAGCCTCCAACAGGCCCGCAAGGGGGATCTCTGGTTCCACGCCCAGGAGTGCCCCGGTAGCCATGTGGTGCTGAAGAGTTCAGTCGCCCCTGCGGAGGACAGCGATCTGCAGGCGGCGGCCAGCCTGGCGGCCCACTTCAGCCGTGCCCGCGGCAATCGCCAGGTGGCGGTGGTCATGACCCCCTGTGAGCAGTTGCAGCGGATCCCGGGGGCGGGTCCAGGAACCGTCAGACACCGCGGTGGTGAAGTCCTCTGGGCCGACCCCGACGCCGCTGAGGCACTACTGCGCGGCAAACCCCTTAGCCTCAGTGGGGAGCAACAGTCATGAGCGATCAACCCCAGGGCCCTGACGGTCGCCCCGCTGGAGTCGCGCCGCCGCCTCCCATCAAGATTCCGGCCGCTGAAGTCCAAGAGGACTTCCCCTCCGAGGTGGAGATGACCCTCGTTGGGCACCTCGAGGAGTTGCGCAGCCGCGTCCTGCGCAGCCTGCTTGCGGTGGTCGTCGGCGCGGCCGCGTGTCTGCTGTTTGTCCGGCCGCTGGTGCGCCTGCTTGAGGTACCCGCCCACGGCATTCACTTCCTGCAGCTGGCACCGGGGGAATTCCTGCTGGTCTCTTTGAAAGTGGCGGGCTACGCCGGTCTCACCCTGGCCCTGCCCTACGTCCTCTACGAAGGCCTGGCCTTCGTCCTACCCGGCCTGACCCGCAGGGAACAAAAGCTCGTGGCTCCAGCGGTCGCGGGGTCCGCCGTGCTCTTTCTCGCGGGCCTGGCCTTTGCCTGGTGGGCCCTGGTTCCAGCCGCCCTGAACTTCCTCGTGAGTTACGGCGCGGATGTCGTTGAGCCGCTGTGGTCCATCGAGCGCTATCTGGACTTCGTGCTGCTGTTGATGGTGGCCACCGCTTTGGCCTTCCAACTACCCGTGCTGCAGATGCTGCTGGCGGCCCTGGGACTCGTGCGCTCAGAGTCCATGCTCTCGGCCTGGCGTTTTGTGGTGATGGCCTCCGCCCTGGCCGGGGCTGTGCTGACCCCCTCGACGGACCCGATCACGATGCTGCTGCTCAGTGGCGCCATCACGGCGCTCTACCTCGTCGGTGTTGGCCTGGCTCGGGTGGTCCAACGGCCGGCCTAGATCAGAGCAGGAACTCACTCGCCCGCCCCTCAGGAAGCTCCAGGGCCAGGTTCATCGCCTTACCCAGGCGGGGTTTGTCATTGGTGGTGGTGAGCCATTGGCGCACCTGTCCTGCCACACCAAGCCCATTGAGGGTGGCCACAAGCTCGTCGAGCTTGGCGGTGTACTGCTCGGCATCCAGGGGAAAGGATTGCTGCTCGAGGTACGCCCACATCACCTGCAAATAAAGGCGACCGCGCCGGGACGTCAGCTGTAGGTCGTAGGAGGCCTGCCAACGGCCCCGCAGGGTCTCAAGGATCTCCGCAGTGGCCAGGGGAGCGGCAGGTGACTCAGTCACAGCAAGGCAAAGCAAGACGCCCTCGCAACAGCATGTTGCAGGCTTCGGCCACCTGCCTGCAGTTCGGGCCCGTTGCGGGAACGACAAGGTCCATAATGGCCCCCACGTCGATGTGGCTGCAGGCCGCCCCGTATGACCCAAATCCCAGCGAGCGCCTCGAGCGGTGATGTCCCCGGAATGGGTCGCCGGCAGTTCATGAACCTGCTGACCTTCGGTTCGGTGACCGGAGTTGCCCTTGGCGCCCTCTACCCGGTGGCCAACTACTTCATCCCCCCGAAGGCCGCTGGCTCCGGCGGTGGTACGGCCGCCAAGGACGAGCTGGGTAACTCCGTCACCGCCAGTGGCTGGCTGAGCGACCACCGCGAGGGTGATCGCAACCTGGTGCAGGGCCTCAAGGGCGACCCCACCTACCTGATCGTCGAAGGCAGTGATGCCATCGGCAGCTACGGCATTAATGCCATCTGCACCCACCTGGGTTGCGTTGTGCCCTGGAACGCAGCGGCCAACAAGTTCATGTGCCCCTGCCACGGCTCGCAGTACGACAACACCGGCAAGGTGGTGCGCGGCCCTGCCCCCCTCTCCCTGGCCCTTGCACACGTCTCGGTCGAGAACGACAACGTGTTCCTGAGCCAGTGGACCGAAACTGATTTCCGCACCGGCGAGAAGCCCTGGTGGGTCTGATCTCCTCCCCAACCGTTTCCCTCTCGCCCCCACGCCCCATGCGTCGCTCCTTCTCCCTGCTGCTGAGTTCGGTTCTGGTTCTCGGCGCACTCTTCTTTGCTCCTCAGGCCAGCTGGGCTTATCCCTTCTGGGCACAGCAGCAGTACGACTACCCCCGGGAAGCCACCGGCAAGCTGGCCTGCGCCAACTGCCACCTGGCGAAGAAGCCCACCCACGTGGAACTGCCCCAAGCGGTCTTCCCCGATGAGGTCTTCAAAGTTGAAGTCGAGATCCCTTACGACACCAGCGTTCAGCAGGTGTCTGGCGATGGCTCTCCCACCGGCCTGAACGTGGGTGCTGTCGTGATGCTTCCCGACGGTTTCAAACTCGCTCCCGCTGATCGTCTGACCGACGAACTCAAGGAAGAGACCGAAGGCGTTTACGTCACCACCTGGGACGAAGAGAACCCCAACATCCTGTTGGTCGGTCCCCTGCCCGGCGATGACCACCAGAAGATCGTCTTCCCGATCCTCTCGCCTGACCCCGCTGCCGATAGCAACATCCACTTCGGCAAGTTCCAGCTGCACGTCGGCGGTAACCGCGGCCGCGGTCAGGTGTACCCCACCGGTGAGAAGAGCAACAACGGCGTCTTCAACGCTTCTGCTGCTGGCACCGTTGAAGCGATCAACGCCGGTGACGCCGGTGCCTCCGTTGTCGTCATCAAGACCGCCGACGGCAACAGCGTGAGCGACACCATCCCCGCTGGCCCCACCGTCACTGCCCAAGTGGGCGATGTGGTCGCCGCTGGTGCAGCCCTGACCAATGACCCCAACGTGGGTGGCTTCGGTCAACTGGATGCTGAGGTCGTTCTGCAGAACCCTGTGCGCATCTACGGCTTGCTGGCCTTCTTCGCCGCCGTGGCTCTTGCCCAGATCATGCTTGTTCTGAAGAAGAAGCAGTTCGAGAAGGTGCAGGCCGCCGAAGGCCTTTGATGCCCTTCGCTGTGTTCACCTCCCCTGGCCCCTTGCTGTTTCAGCTGGGGCCATTTTCTTTGCGTTGGTACGGGCTGCTCATCGCGATTGCGGTGCTCTGCGGACTCGCCCTGGCCACGCGCCTTGGCAAAGAGCGGGGCATCGATTCGACGCTGATCGCCGATCTGCTGCCGCTGCTGGTCCTGGCGGCCGTCGTTGGTGCCCGGATCTACTACGTCACCTTTGAGTGGCGTCAGTACCGCTTCAACTGGCTGGATGCACTGGCCATCTGGCGCGGCGGCATTGCCATCCACGGGGCCCTGATTGGTGGGACCTTGGCGGTGATCCTCTACAGCCGTTGGCGCAAGATCGCCTTCTGGAATCTGCTGGATGTCCTGCTTCCCTCGGTGGCACTGGGCCAGGCCATCGGGCGCTGGGGGAACTTTTTTAATTCCGAGGCCTTCGGTCTTCCCACGGACCTTCCCTGGAAGCTGACCATCCCGTTTTCGAACCGACCGGTTGAATTTCTCGATCAATCGACCTTTCACCCGACCTTTCTCTACGAGTCGATCTGGAACCTGGGCGTCCTGCTGCTGCTGCTCTGGCTGTTTCGGCGGGGGATGGAAGGGCGGATCGCACTGCCTGCTGGCGCCCTGAGCTGCGTCTATCTGATGAGTTACAGCTGCGGTCGCCTTTGGATTGAAGGACTGCGGATTGATCCGCTTTGTCTGATGGGGACACCGCCCTACTGCGCCGGTGGACTGCGCATGGCCCAGCTGATCAGCCTGGTCTTGATCGCGCTGGGTGGCTTGGGCCTCTACTGGCTCTATGGCCGCAAACGCCCCCTACCCGACCCCAGCGGAGTGAAGCCATGAGCACGACCACGGGAAAGGTCTGGATTGTTGGAGCGGGCCCAGGCGCTCCCGATCTGCTGACCCTGCGGGCAGCCAGAACGATTGAACAAGCGGAGGTCCTGATCTGGACCGATTCGCTGGTCAATCCTCAGCTGGCGGCAATGGCGCCCCAGGACTGCGAGCGGATCCGAACCAGCACCCTGACCTTGGAGGAGGTGATGCTGCTGATGCTCGATCGCGTCAAGCAGGGCAAGCGCGTGGTGCGCCTGCATGACGGAGACACTTGCCTCTACAGCGCCCTCAACGAACAGCTCTGCCGCTTGCTCGATGCCGATGTTGCCGTGGAGGTCGTCCCCGGACTCAGTGCTTATCAGGCCACTGCCGCCCGCCTGAACAGCGAGCTCACCATTCCTGGACTGGTGCAGACGATTGTGCTTGGCCGGGCTGGGGGGCGAACCGGCGTGCCAGAGAGCGAGTCCCTGGAGCGGCTGGCATCGCTCAAGGCCTCCCTCTGCCTGTACCTCAGTGCTCGGCACGTCGAGGAGGTGCAGCGTGAACTGCTGCTGCACTATCCAGCGGACACCCCTGTGGCCATTGGCTATCGCGTCAGCTGGCCCGATGAGTGGATCAGCGTTGTCCCCCTGAAGGACATCGATCGGGTCAGCCGCGAGCGCGAGCTGATCCGCACGACCCTCTACGTGGTGAGCCCCGCCCTCGCGGCACCTGGGGGCCCCCGCTCCAAGCTCTATTCAGCGAGCCACAATCACCTCTTCCGCGGCGGCGCTGAGTAGGCCCGCCGCGCGGCCATGATCTAAGCTCTGACTGCGCGAGCGATGAGCGCACGCGGGCGATTAGCACAGCGGTAGCGCACTTCCTTCACACGGAAGGGGTCACTGGTTCGAATCCAGTATCGCCCACTTGTTTGAACTCCCTGGCCGGGCGCAGCAGACTGCGTCCGGCTTTTTTGTGTCTCGCGGCACATGGCCATAAGCCGGGCTGATCACTTCCATCACCAGCCGGCATCGGAAGCGGGCACGGCGAGCGTGAGCAGCGCTTAAAGTTTCATTGCTGGATATGTCCAGCTCTTCATAAACCGCCAGGCGTTCGCGCACGGCACTTCTTTCCCGTACTCATGACGACCACCCT
>NZ_JAFMKL010000010.1:0-34285 GCF_017852955.1 Vulcanococcus sp. DEBay_Sum22DG08_74 | reverse complement strand
GCTGGGTAGTCGAGTTTGCCGTTGTGGAGATAGGCGAGGGTTGCCACAGTCTTGGCATGACGGTGGGAGCGACTGACGTTGCTGGTCTCACTGGCCTGCCGGTCGAGGAGCTTCAGCAGACGCATCATTTTCCCCGCCAGAAGTTCGACGTTGCGCTCCGGGTCGAGCAGTTGATTGCGGGCGGCTTGAATCTCCTCGGGACTGGCATTGGGGCTAAGCAATCCCTGTTTCTCCATCTCACTGAGGCCCAGCTGGGCTGGGCCATGGGTGCTGAATAGCCCGGAATGGGCTGCCAAGGGGTGATCCTCACCGGGCTTGGCGTGCTGCATCTCGTCAAACAAAATCGCGGCCAACAGCATCGGGTTCAGGCCCGTGCGGCGGCTTTGCTGTTGGATCACCGGCTGAAGCGATTGCAACCGATTCACCGTGTGGTCCCGAAGGGGGGTGAACTGGTCCACCCCTTGGGTGAATAGACGCGCGAGCCGAGGTTGGGGTCCATGCACGCCAAAGCGGCGCTGCAACTCCTTCAGCTCTTCTGCGCTGAATTTGGTTGGGTCTGAATGGCTGCTGCTATCGATGCGATCGACACTGACGCCGTTGCTGGGGCGCAGAGCGGTCTGGACAAGCGGGTAGGTCGCCAGGCTGGCTAGCGCCGTTGTGGCCGCCCCAAGCCAGGCCCAGAGGTTGCGCCTGGTGCGATGGGGCCGAAGCCGCTTTCCGTAGCGCAGATTGAGAGTCAGAACCCAATCAAAAGGCTTTTCTTGAGCCTAGGTCGACCTTTCGCCTGAGGCCGCACTCATGCGCAGGTCCACACAGTCGCAACCTGGTCCCGGCTCAATCCTCAGGAAACGCCAAAAAGGGTATCCCTGATTGGATTTCACCGATAGGTTCAAAGGGCGGACCGCTTGATCTGGCCTGATGTCTTCCCGCCCCTCTGCCCCCGCTCTGGACCCCGCGAGCCAGTGGCAGAGGTTCTGCAGTCAGCTTTGGCACAACGAGAAGCTCGGCTTCTGGCTCGATGTCAGCCGCATGGGCCTGGATTCGGCCACCCTCTCTGCCTTAAAGCCTCGTTTTGATCAGGCCTTCCAGGCCATGGCGGCCCTGGAGTCCGGCTCCATCGCCAACGCCGATGAGCAACGCCAGGTTGGTCACTACTGGCTACGCAACCCTCAGCTCGCCCCCGATCCAGCCAGTGGAGCTCACATCCAGGCTGAAGTCGATCGCATTGAGTCCTTCGGTCGCGACGTTCTCTCTGGAGCCATCGGCAATGGCTCTGGGCAGCGCTTCACCGACGTGCTTTGGATCGGCATCGGCGGCTCTGGCCTTGGCCCCCTCTTGATGATTCGGGCCCTTCAGGATCCAGGAGCTGGCCTTCCCTTCCATTTCTTCGACAATGTCGATCCCGATGGAATGCGCCGGACCTTGGCGTCCATTGGTGAGCGGCTGAAGACCACCCTGGTGATTGTGGTCAGCAAGTCCGGGGGAACCCCCGAGCCCCATATCGGCATGCTTCAAGCGCGTCGTGCCGTTGAGGCAGCCGGCGGAAGTTGGTCCCAACAGGCCGTCGCCGTCACGATGGTCGACAGCAAGCTCGATCGTGAAGCGAAGGACTCGGGTTGGTTGGCGCGCTTCGACATGTTCGATTGGGTCGGCGGCCGAACCAGCATTACCAGTGCTGTGGGTTTGCTCCCAGGCGTTCTGATTGGCTCCGACATCCGGGAGTTCCTGGCGGGTGCGGCTGAGATGGATGCGGTCACTCGGGTGGCCGATTTTGATCAGAACCCGGCTGCACTGTTGGCCGCTGCCTGGTATTCCGCCTGTGGCGGCAAGGGCCAGCGAGACATGGTTGTGCTTCCCTACCGCGACCGTCTGGAGGTCTTCAGCCGCTACCTCCAGCAACTGGTGATGGAGAGCCTGGGTAAGAAGTTGGACCGCAACGGTCAGGTCGTCCACCAGGGCATTGCGGTCTACGGCAACAAAGGCTCGACCGACCAACACGCCTACGTGCAGCAACTGCGCGACGGTGTCGACAACTTCTTCGTGACCTTTGTCGAGGTGCTCGAGGACCCAGGCGATATTCCGCCGCTGGAGGGTGAGAATCCTGGCGACTTCTTGGACGGCTTCCTCCAGGGCACCCGTTCAGCCTTGACTGAAGAAGGACGCTTCAACCTCAGCATCACGATGCAGCGTCTGAACGCCCACAGCCTGGGTGCCCTGATTGCACTGTTCGAGCGCGCCGTGGGCTTCTACGGCGAGTTGGTCAACGTCAACGCCTACCACCAACCTGGCGTTGAGGCCGGCAAGAAAGCCGCGGCAGCACTTCTGGATCTGCAGTCCAGGTTGGAGATGGTGATGGCTGACCAGCGGGAACACACCCTGGCCGAACTCCAAGGCAAGTTGGCCCTGGAGACTGCCGAGCCCCTCTACTGGATCCTGCGGCACCTCTGCGCAAACCGTCGCCACATCTCAGCCAAAGGGGACTGGGGGCAGCCCGAGTCCCTCGTGTTCATTCACGACTAGGTCCCTAGGGGACCAGGTTGACGAGCCGTCCAGGGACAACGATGACGCGGCTGGGGGCTTTGCCCTCCAGCCATTTCTCTGCGATCTCGCTCTCAAGCGCCAAGCGCTCGAGCGTTGCTTTGTCGGCGTCGGCTGGCACCTCAAGGTTGCCGCGCACCTTGCCCTTGATCTGAATCACCAGGGGGACGGTGGCGCGCACCAGGGCGGACGCGTCGCATTGGGGCCACTGCTGCGTGTGGATGCTGCTGTTCTCAAGGGCCTCATCCTCAGAACGGCCTCCGAGCTTCAACCAGAGTTCCTCGGCCAGGTGGGGCGCAAATGGTGCCAGCAGGACCAAGAGCGTGCGCAGGGCTTCGCAGGCCAGCACATCCGAGCTCGCAGCCAAATGTGTCCCCATGGCATTGCTGAGTTTCATCAACTCAGAAACCGCCGTATTGAACTGAACGTCTCCATCGAGATCGTCAGTGATCTCTTGGATGGCCGTGTGAACCGCACGGCGCAGCTCTTGTTCTGCCTCCGAGAGTGCCTCGCCTGAGCCCAGACGCTCAGCGACCGACTCCGGGGAACCAGCGCCGCCGGCCAGACTCAGGCCGCGCTCAAGAGCTGCATCGGCAAGACGCCAGATGCGCTGCAGGAAGCGGAACTGCCCTTCCACGTCCGCGTCATCCCACTCCAGGTCCTTTTCCGGCGGAGCCTTGAAGAGGATGAACATCCGCGCGGTGTCAGCGCCGTACTTGTCGATGACAAGCGCTGGGTCGACGCCGTTGTACTTGGACTTGGACATCTTCTCGAAGAAGGTCTCCAAGGGATCGCCCGTTAACGGATCACGGGGATCCGTGGCATCGGCCACCTCAGCGGGTGGGATGTACTTGCCTGTTTTGGGGTTCTTGTAGGTGATCCCTTGAACCATTCCCTGGGTGAGTAGCCGTTGAAAGGGCTCATCGAAACCAAGGAGGCCTCGGTCCCTCAACACCTTCGTGAAGAAGCGCGAGTAGAGAAGGTGAAGGATGGCGTGCTCGATACCGCCGACGTACTGATCAACTGGCAACCACTGGTCAACGGCGTCTTTCGCAAACGGCAGCTGAGTGTTCTTGGCGTCGCTGTAGCGCAGGAAATACCAGCTGGAACACATGAAGGTGTCCATGGTGTCGGTCTCGCGGCGAGCTGGTTTGCCGCAGCAGGGGCAGTCGACATTGACCCAGCTTTCAAGTTGGGCCAGGGGGGAGCCCCCCTTGCCGCTGAAGGCGACATCCCTTGGCAGTTCAACCGGCAGCTGCTCATTCGGCACCGGAACAACACCGCAGCTCTCGCAGTGGATCACCGGAATCGGGCAGCCCCAGTAACGCTGCCTGGAAATCAGCCAATCCCTCAGGCGGAATTGGACTTTCTCACGGGCCCAACCCTCCTTCTCCCCTGCTTCGGTGATCGCCCGTTTGGCCGCCTTGTTGGTCATCCCATCGAAGCCCTGGGAATGGATCAAGACCCCTGATTCGGTCCAGGCTCCACCCTCAAAGGCATGTTCGTCACTGCCCTCGGGAATGATCACCTGCTTGACCGGGAGTTCGTACTGGCGGGCAAACAGAAAATCCCGTTGGTCATGGGCGGGCACTCCCATGACGGCCCCCGTGCCGTACTCCGCCAGGACGTAGTCAGCAATCCAAACCGGGATCAGTTCTCCATTGGCGGGGTTTCGCACCTGGGCACCAATGGACACACCACGCTTGGGTTTGTCCTCCGCCGTCCGTTCCTGTTCGCTCTGGCGGGACACCAGGTCACAGAACGCTTCGACTTCGGTCTGGTGGGCTGTCGTCGTCAGGGCGGGGACGAGCGGATGCTCTGGAGCTAGAACGACGTAGCTGGCGCCAAAGAGGGTGTCGGGTCTGGTGGTGAACACCGTGACCTGCTCGCCACTGACCTGGCCGTTGGCGTCGACCACACTGAACTGGAGCTCAGCTCCGGTGCTGCGGCCGATCCAATTGGCCTGCATCGTGCGCACCCGCTCCGGCCAACCCTCCAGCTTGGGCAGGTCATCCAGCAGCTGCTGGGCGTAATCGGTGATCTTCAGGAACCACTGCCGCAGCTTGCGCTTCTCAACGAGAGCACCGGAGCGCCAGGACCGCCCTTCGCTGTCGACCTGCTCATTGGCAAGCACGGTCTGGTCGATCGGATCCCAATTAACGGTGGCGTCCTTTTGGTAGGCCAGCCCACCATCGAGGAACTGCAGGAAGAGCCACTGGGTCCAGCGGTAGTAATCGGTGTGACACGTGGCCAGCTCCCGATCCCAATCAATCGACAGCCCCAGCTGATCGAGTTGATCGCGCATTGAGGCAATGTTTTGGTCCGTCCAAGCACCGGGATCCACGCCCCGCTCAATGGCGGCGTTCTCAGCGGGCAGACCAAAGGCATCCCAGCCCATCGGATGCAGCACTTTCTTGCCGCGCAAGCGCTGAACCCTGGCGACCACATCGGTGATCACATAGTTCCGGACATGCCCCATGTGCAGGTTCCCTGAGGGGTAGGGGAACATCGAGAGGGCATAAAAGGCCTCGTCGCCGGCCTTGATCTCAGGGGTGCTGTGCAGACCGTTTGCCTTCCAGGCCCGTTGCCAGCCGGCCTCAGTGGCCTGGGGTTGGTAGCGGCTGGACTCGCTCACGGGCGGATCGGGAGTGGAGCAGTGATGCTCCCATAGCTGCTGTTAGGCGAGGGGCCGCAGCATCGCGATGGCATCGCGATTGATCAGCAAGCTGGGGGTGCCGGGCTCCGATTCCAGTGCGAGAAAACAAGCGTCAACCCAGAGCGGTCTGCCGGTGACGCTGCTGCCGTTGAGGAGCTGGACCGACAGGGGCAGCTGCTCGCGGATCCAGGCCTGGATTTGGCGTACTCCTGGCTGGGAGGTGTCGAGGTCTCCTGGCCGCCATTCCCGACTGCTCCCCATAGGATCGAGCGCACTGGTGGGCCTCCATTCACAGGCTGTCGCGCGTGTTCCAATTCAGCAAGTACCAAGGTCTCGGTAACGACTTTTTGATGCTCGATGGGCGTCAATCGGGCGATACGGACTTCCTCTTTGGCTTGACCCCGGAGCTGGTGGTTCAGCTCTGCGATCGCCGCTTTGGGGTGGGAGGCGATGGCGTGATCCTGGCCCTGCCACCCAACGGCGGAGGGGAGTTGCGGATGCGCATCTTCAACGCCGATGGCACCGAACCCGAGATGTGCGGCAACGGCATCCGCTGCCTGGCCCGATTCCTGGCCGATTGCGATGGGGACGGCCCCGGCCGCACCTGGCAGGTCGACACCCTGGCGGGCCGGATCGTTCCGGAGCTTCTCCCCGACGGCACGATTCGCGTCGACATGGGCGCGCCCTTCCTGACGCCAAGCGAGATCCCAACGACCCTGGAGGTCGGCGAGGCGGGGCTTCCCAGCGGCGAACTGGAGATTGATGGCGAGCGGTTTGCCGTGGCCGCTGCCGGAATGGGCAACCCCCACGTGGTGGTGCCTGTGGATTCCGTCGATGAAATCGACTTGGAGCGTTTTGGCAGTCAGCTGGAGATCCACCCCGCGTTCCCGGCGAAAACCAATGTCCATTTCGTCGAGGTGCTCTCGCCCTCCCATCTGGTGATGCGGGTCTGGGAACGCGGGGCAGGCCCAACCCTCGCTTGCGGCACCGGAGCCTGCGCCACCCTGGTGGCCTGCCATCGCCTGGGGCTCTCCGAGCGCACAGCCCGTATCGACCTCCCGGGCGGCCCCCTGCAGATTCACTGGGACGCCATGAACGGCAAGGTCTTCATGGACGGCCCGGCGGAGCATGTGTTCGACGGTTCCATCCCGGATGCCGAGGCCGTAGCCGCGGCGCGTGGGCAGGCCGCAGAGACGGAGATGGTGCCCCCTGCCGTGGAGCAGTCCCAACCCCCCGCCGATTCAGGCGATCAGATCGACTGCGCGACGGTCTGCGCTAACGGCTGTATCCGCCCGGACAATTGCCCCAGCGAAGCCGCCCGAGCCAAGGTCGCGGCACTGCTCAACAGCACCTCCCTGGATGATCTGGTGACCCTGGCCACCAATTCCCTGGAGTCTCGGACCCGCGCCCGCTTCGAGCGCGAACCATGAGTTCGGATCTTCGCCAATACCTCGATTGCGCCGCGACCACCCCGTTGGCGCCAGAGGTTCAGGCGGAGATCCAACGGGTGGATCGCGAGGCCTGGGCGAATCCATCCAGCCTGCATGCCTTCGGCCTGGCCGCCGCCGAACAGCTCGAGCGCAGCCGCCAACAGATCGCTGCTCAGCTGGGCTGCAGTGGGGACCTGATCTTTACCTCCGGCGGTTCCGAATCAATTCATCTCGCCCTGCTCGGTTCGGCTGCTGAGCTCTGGGACGGGCAAGGGTCAGCACCTCGGCTCTTGCTCTCTGCGGTTGAGCACCCCGCCACCGAAGCGGCGGCGCTGCAGCTGCAACGGAAGGGTTGGCAGCTCGAGCGCATCCCGGTGGATCGCCAGGGCTTGATTGATCTTGCGGTCCTGGAGTCCCGGCTCGCGCCACCGACCCGTTTGGTGTCGTTGATCTGGGGGCAGAGCGAGGTCGGCACCCTCCAGCCCATGGACCTGATCGGTCGGCTCTGCCGTCAAGCAGGCGTGCTGCTGCATGTGGATGCTGTGCAGGTGGCTGCGCAACGGCCGATTGATTTCGATGCGCTGCCCATTGATTTACTCAGCGTCGCCAGTCACAAGCTCAGTGGACCCCGGGGTGTTGGCGCCCTCTTGATTCGGGATCAGGTGCCAGTCCGCCCAATCCAGGCCGGAGGCGGCCAGGAGCGGGGGATCCGTGCTGGGACCGAACCGGTGCCCTTGATTGCGGGCTTTGCCAAGGCTCTGGAGTTGCTCAACATCCAGCGCTTTCAAGGGACGGAAGATCCGCTGATTGAAAGGCGTGACGCACTGCTGACGGGTTTGCTCCAGCTGCCCGGAGTGGAGCTGACCGGTCCTGATCCCCGTCAGGATCCTGAACAGCGCCTGGCGAATCACATCAGCTTGTTGGTCGCGTCGCCGCAGGGCGTGCCCCTCTCCGGACGCTCCGTCGTTCGGGCCATGTCACGTCTGGGCTACGGGATCAGCAGCGGCTCGGCCTGCAGCAGCTCCAAGGCGGCCGGCAGTCCGATCCTCGAAGCCATGGGAATCGCACCAGAGCGCAGCTCCAGCGGCCTGCGCCTCAGTTTGGGGTCCTGGCATCGCGACGCTGACCTTGCGCCTGTCCCGATCGCTTTGCGGGAGGCCATCGCCGCAGTGATGGCTGATTAGGGTCGGCCGAACGACATGGCCCGGATGCTCCCCGCTGATCTGCGACGCGCTGAAGCTGAAGCTGTTGAAGCGATTGCCGCTGCCCTTGCCAGCCAAGCCAAAGGCTTCTGGACCGCAGAATTTCGGTTTGAAGGACTGCGCATCCTGCCGGTCTCGCTGCGCCTGTTGGCAGCGCTGTTGCCTGCCCATGCTGAGGCCCGTTTGGTCTTCCCTGACGCCGGTGCAGCGGCCCTGGCCAAGCGGGACGCAGCGGAGCAGGCGGGCAGCATCACCGAACTCAGCGGAATCAAGCGACTCCAGCAGGCCGACGGCGGTAGCGATGGGCTTCTGGTCCTGGTAGCCCCGACCCCGGCGGACTACGAGGACGTTGAAGCCGTCTGCGCTCAGCACCGCGGCAGTGTTGTTCTGCTGAACGGAAAACTGGAGGATGCCGCGGTGGGGATTGGGACTGTGGCGCGCGAGCGTCGCAAGGGCTTCCTCGCCACCTGGCAGTCCGCCTATGCCCTCATCCCCACCGGGGAGGGCGCACTCAGACGTGCCTATCCCCTGGACTGGCAGCTCTACCGGCGAGACCCCGACGGCTATCGCTTCGTCAAGGACTTCGAGCTCAAGCCAGATGCTGAGCAGATGGCCGACGCCCTTGAGGGTGAAGGCGGCGGGGTCGCTCGAGGACTCAAGGCCGTTGATCGCCTGATCGAGGGGCTCCAGAACTAGCTCCCACGAATGCTTGTTTCGGCGGCCCAGTCTCCGTACAGTTCGAACTCTGCCTCCCCACCATGCCTTCGTTGTCGCGTCGTTTCTCGCTGGTGGATGCGGGGGCTGCGGCGGCTGTGGTTTTGGCCATTGGCGGTGTGGTGTGGAGCCCCAAGCTCAGTGGCGCAGTCGCCCGAGCCACCGGCGGTTTGCAGCCAGTGACGGTGTTCGTCGATGTCCGTAACGTCCCGGTGGCCAATCCGCCTGCGCTCATCGCCGCTGCAAAGGAGCAAGGCAAGGTCTCGATCGTGATCCGCAACCAGCCCCACGGCTCGGTGGCGGTGGATGACGTCATTCCTCTGCAGCGTCAACTGGCCGCCGTTCTGGCCGATGGGAAGGTCGTCACCGCTCCCGATCCCAACCAACAGCAATTGGGCAACCTGGATGCCCGCTTTGTGCTCAAAGGGGAGGGCCGCAAGGGAGCCGGTGGAGTGGTGTTCGGAAACCAGACGCTCAAGATTGGTGCTCCCATTGAGTTGGAGGGACGGGAATTCAGGCTCAATGGCTCCGTCTCTGGGCTCCAACTCGGGGCCTCCTGACCATGGCGGGGCGGCGAGCAGGGGTTCTGATTGGCCTTGGCCTAGCGCTGTTCCCCTCGCTTGGCCTCCAGGCGGCCGCCCCTGACAGTCGGGCGATCTCCCTGCCTGCTCCACCGCCTCCACTGGGATTTCCGCAACTGCAGACCCAGGTCAGCTGTCCAGCGTTGCAGACACGCCTGCGGCAGGTGCTTGGTGCCGAAGCCAGCGTCTGGAGCGTGAGCGTTGGCGATGGCTCCGGCCGGCTCCTGGCGGATCTCAACGGTTTAACGCCCCGTATCCCAGCCTCCAACCAAAAGATGGTCGCGACGGCCATGGCCTTGGACCGTCTCGGTCCCGACTACAGCCTCACGACCCGGCTCTGGCGTAGGGCCGATGGAAGCCTCCTGTTGACCGGTGAGGGGGATCCAGACTTCAACACCCCCCAGCTCCAGCGCTTCGCCAAGTTGGCGCTGGGACAAGGCGGCAGCAGCTCACCCACTCCCTCTGCGGTCCGTATCCAACTTCAGGAGGAGCCCCCCCAGCGCTGGTGGCCGGCAGGTTGGCCTGGTGAGGACCGCGTCGAGGCCTATGGCGCACCGATTACGCGTCTGGCTGTCACCAGCAATGCCAAGGCGATGGCCGTGAGCGACCCACCGAGTCGCCTTCAACAACTGTTGGCGGCAGAGATCAAACGTCAGGGAGGACAGGCCAGCATCAGCACCGTGGCACCGACCCCCAATGGGAGTCCCCCCTCCAGTGCGGTGTTGCTCCATGAGGAACGCTCGATCGGCATGCATGGCCTGTTGAGCCTGGCGAACACCGAGAGCCACAACTTCACTGCTGAGGTCCTGCTGCGCCAGGCCGCTGGAAGTTGGGACCAAGTCACAAGCCAGTGGCGTACAAGCCAATGGCTGGCCGCCCAAGGTCTACCGATGGCAGGGATCAAGGTGGTTGACGGCAGTGGTCTCGACCGCGGCAACCGCCTCACCAGCCGCCTGCTGGTGGCATTGATGTTGCGCATGGCGCAGCACCCAATGGCCGACCATTACTTCGCCTCAATGGCCATTGCCGGTGAGCGTGGAACCCTCCGCAACTACTGGTACGACACCGAGTTGCAGGGTCAGTTTTTCGGCAAAACCGGAACGATTCGAGGAGTGCGCTCCGTCAGCGGATTGCTGAACACCCCCGCTGGGCCTCGCTACATCAGCATGATTTCAAACGGGTCCAGCGCCCCCAATACGGTCATTGGACAACTGCTGCGTCAGACCCGCAACGGTGCGCTCTGCCCCTAGCGGTTTCCGGCTGCCTTGCGAATGCGATCCGCGGCGCGGCGGGCGCGGTTGATCGGCACGGCCTGCTGTTGACCAGCAACGGGGTTCGGCACCAGTGAGGCTGGATTGACACCCTGGAGCTTCACCAGCTCACGCTTGCCAGCCACGACCACCTGCCCCATCTCCCGCAGACGATCCTCGAGTTCACCGAGGACTTGTTCCGCATAGCGGTTCGCCCCTTCTTGGATCGTGCTGGCTTCCTGGCGGCTGCGGGCGATGAGGGCCTCACACTGCTGCTGGGTTTGCTGGCGGAACTGCAGAGCATCGCCCTGCACCCGCTCGGCTTCAGCCTGGCTGCTCTGCTGCAGACGAAGGGCCTCAACACGAACCTTCTCAAGTTCCGTGAGGCTCTGCTTCCGTGCTGCCTCGTGTTGCTCGCTGAGCTGTCGCTTGAGCTCGATCGCTTCTTGATCAAGCTGCTGGCGGCGTTGCAGCCCTTCCTGTTCGAGTTGCTGACGGCGCTGGCTGAACTGTTGCTCCAGCTGAGCCAGCCTGGCTTGATGCTCCTGTTCTGTCTTGGCGACCTGTTGCCGGGCCTGGGCGATCATCTGCTCGCACTGCTGGCGGGCCTGGTCGCGCAATTCCGCCACCTGCCGCTCGGCTTCACTGCGGATCGACTGGCTATTAATCAGCTGATCCCGCTGCTGCTTGGCCTGGGCAACGATGTCGTCCGCCTTTTGGCGGGCCTGCTGGATGAACTCATCCTTTTTGGCCACCAGTTCGTCGGCTTTGACCAACTGACCGGGCAGAGCATCCCGCACGGCATCCATCAATTCGATGGCGTCCTGCTCGTTGACCAAACGCCCGCCACTGAAGGGAACCCGGGTGCCGTCGAGAACGACTTCCTCCAGTTGATCCAGCTGGTCGAGCACGGAGGTCAGCTGCGTCTCAGACATCAGCGGGGTGCGTGGAGGGACTACTGATTAAAAAGCCTCGCCAGATCTTCTGCCACTCCTGTGGGGACCATGTGACCAACCGGTCCGCCGAAACGGGCCACCTCCTTGACGACCGAGCTGCTGAGAAAGCTGTGGGCCGTTGCCGTTGCGAGAAACAGCGTCTCCAGCTTCGGAGCCAGACTTTTATTGGTATGCGCGATCTGCAGTTCGTATTCGAAGTCGCTCAACGCCCTCAGGCCCCGCAGAATCACGCCGGCACCACAGCGCTCGGCGAATTCAACCGTGAGCCCATCGAATGCCGCCACTTCGATCCGCTGGAGATGACCCGTCGCTCCACGGATCTGCTCGATCCGCTGCTCAACGCTGAAGCAAGGGTTTTTACCCGGGTTGCGCAGCACGGCAACCACCAGGCCATCGAACAGATGGGAACCCCGTTCGATCACATCCAGATGCCCAAGGGTCAGGGGGTCGAAGCTGCCGGGGTACAGGACTTTCATCCGTCGATCCTAGAAAGAGAAGGCTCGCTCAGACCCGCAAAGGCCCTGCTGTTCCTAGAGTTTGGGCTCTGAGGGCCTGATCCATGGCACTGAACGCCGACGCCAAGAAGACCTTGCTTCGCAAGATTCCCCACGGGGTCTTCATCTGTGGTGTGGCTGAAGGGGAAGAGGTCAACGGCTTCACCGCCAGCTGGGTGACCCAGGGCTCGTTCGAGCCGCCGCTGGTGGTCATGGCCGTCCGCTCCGACAGCACCAGTAACGGGATGATTCAGCGCACCAAGCGCTTCTCGTTGAACGTCCTCGCGGCCGACCAGAAGGATTTAGCTGCCGTCTTCTTCAAACCCCAGAAGGGCGTCGGTGGCCGTTTTGACGCGGCTCCCTTCAGCCTCGGCGAACTGGGCCTGCCGATCCTCAACGACGCCCTCGGTGGAGTCGAGTGTGAGCTCATCGGCCAGGTCGCCCATGGCGATCACACCGTGTTTGTCGGTGAGGTCAAGAGTGCCGTTCTTCACCGCGATGGCGCGGCCCTCGAACTCAGCAGCACCGGCTGGCAGTACGGCGGTTGAAGTCTCTGCTGCAGGACCCAGCTCGGCTCAAGGCTCGCCTCAAGGAGGTACCGACTGAGCCTGGTTGTTATTTGATGCGGGATGCGGAGGACCGAATCCTCTACATCGGAAAAGCCAAGGTGCTGCGCAACCGGGTCCGCAGTTACTTCCAAAGCGGGAGTGGCCATGGCCACTCCCCGCGCATCGCCCTGATGGTGAGGCAGGTCTGTGAGATCGAGTTCATCGTCACCGACAGCGAGGCAGAGGCCCTCGCCCTTGAGGCGAACCTGATCAAGAACCACCAGCCGCACTTCAACGTGCTGCTGAAGGACGACAAGAAATATCCCTACCTCTGCATCACCTGGAGCGAGGCCTACCCGCGCATCTTCATCACCCGCAGGCGGCGCTTCCGCTCACCCCTGGATCGTTTTTATGGGCCCTATGTGGATGTTGGCCTGTTGCGGCGCACCCTGGGCTTGGTCAAACGGGTCTTTCCCCTGCGTCAGCGCCCCCAGCCTCTCCATCGGGATCGGACCTGTCTGAATTACGACATCGGTCGCTGCCCTGGGGTCTGCCAAGAAAAGATCAGCTCCGAGGACTACCACCGCACCTTGAGGCAGGTGGCGATGGTCTTCCAGGGACGCAATGAAGAGCTGCTGGACCTGCTCCATGAGCAAATGGAGCGCTACGCCGAGCGCCTGGATTTTGAGAGTGCTGCCCGGGTGCGCGATCAGCTCCAGGGCATCGACACGCTGACGGCGGATCAGAAGATGAGCCTTGGCGATAGCTCGATCTCACGCGATGTCTTGGCCATGGCTGCCGACGAGCGGGTGGCGGCAGTGCAGCTGTTTCAAATGCGGGCCGGAAAGCTCGTCGGCCGGCTTGGCTTCACCGCCGATGCCATTGGCATGCCTTCAGCGGAGGAGGGGGCGGGAGGCGACCTGCCCCCTTCGGAAGCGCGTCGCGCTGCCATGGGGCGGATCCTGCAGACCGTGATCGAGGAGCACTACAGCCAGGTCGAAGGGGTTGAGATTCCACCCGAACTCCTGCTCCAGGCCCCCTTGCCCCAACAGCAGTTGCTTGAGGATTGGCTTTCGGAGCTTCGTGGCCGCAAGGTGCGTCTGTCCGTGCCCCAACGGGCCCAAAAGGCCGACCTGATCGAGTTGGTCGAACGCAACGCCAACTACGAACTGGAACGGGCCCGCCGCGCCAGCGAACAAAACCTCCTCGCCACCGAGGATCTGGCGCAGCTGCTGGAGCTGAACACCCCTCCCCGCCGGATCGAGGGGTATGACATCAGCCATATCCAGGGCAGCGATGCGGTGGCATCGCAGGTGGTGTTTATCGATGGCTTGCCGGCCAAGCAGCACTACCGCAAATACAAGATCCAGAGCAGCTCGATCCGCTCCGGTCATTCCGATGACTTCATGGCCATGGCCGAGATCATGCGGCGTCGCTTCCGCCGCTGGGCCCAGGCCAAGGCTGCCGGTGCCGATCTCAAGGAACTGCGGCGATCGGCAGGCTCAGCGCTTCACACGGGCGGGCTCAATGACTGGCCGGACGTGGTCATGATCGACGGCGGCAAGGGACAGCTCTCTGCGGTGATGGAGGCCCTACGGGAGCTCAACCTCGATGAGGATCTCGTTGTCTGTTCCCTGGCCAAACAACGCGAAGAGGTCTTCATTCCCGGTGTAAAGGAGCCGTTGGAGAGCGAACCGGAGCAGCTCGGCGTTCAGCTCCTACGGCGGCTTCGCGACGAAGCCCACCGTTTCGCCGTCAGCTTCCACCGTCAGCAGCGGGGTGAGCGGATGAAGCGCTCCCGTCTCTCAGACATCCCTGGCCTTGGACCCAAGCGGATCAAGGAGTTGCTGGCCCATTTCCGCTCCATCGACGCGATTCAGCTCGCCAGCCCCGAGGCCCTGGCGGCAGCTCCAGGAATGGGGGCTGGTCTCGCCAAGGTGATCTGGGACCACTTCCACCCTGGCGGCGATGAGGTTGGCGCGGGCCAGCCCCAGGAGGACGCGGTTGACCTCGAGAATGATCGACCGTTGGAGCTGGCTGGGTGAAGCCCTTGCGTTGGATCCTGGCTTCGATCATTGCCATGCTGTTGCTGGCTCCCGCAGCGGCCTGGGCTGCGCCCGGGTTGTGCATTGGCCCCATCTGCGCCGACGAGATCAGCCGCAGCGCCAAACATCACTTCCAGCTGAGGATGCGCATCAGCGATCAGCGGGGCCACCGTGAGCGGATCGTGATCGACTGCCGCAACGGTCAGCTTTCGCCGGCGGCGGGACTGGTCGAACGCGGCTATGCCCAGGCCGTGGCCACCAAGGCCTGCCGCTTGGCTGGGGAGCCTGCATGAGTATCGGCATCTGGGTGTTGGGTGATCAGCTCAACCCTGATCAGTCAGCTCTGGCCAGTGCCAGGCCTGAGGACTGCCGGGTGTTGCTGCTGGAGAGCAGTTCGGTCCTGGAGCAACGGGCGTATCACGCTCAAAAAGTGGTTCTGGTGTGGAGTGCCATGCGCCACTTCGCCGCCGACCTCCGCGACCAGGGCTGGACTGTGGACTACATCCAGACGGAGACGTTCAGCAGCGCACTCTTGGCCTGGATCCAAGAGCAGGGGATCCAGGAACTGCGGCTGATGGAGCCGGTGGATCGCGGTTTTCGCCGCTCCATTGAGCGGTTGTCATTGCCCATTCCCATCCACTGGATGCAAAGCAATGCGTTCCTCTGGAGCCGGGAAGACTTTGCGGCTTGGGCAGGGCGCTACAAGCAACTGCGCATGGAGCTCTTCTACCGCGAAGGGCGCAAGCGTTTTGGCGTTCTGATGGAGACCGCCGATTCACCCCTTGGCGGCCAGTGGAATTACGACCAGGAGAACCGCAAGCCCCCAACGAAAGGTCTGAGCGGTCCAGCCCCACTCTGGTTCGAGCCCGATGCCGTGACCAGGGCCGTCATCGAGAAGGTTGAGGGGCTGCAGCAGCGCCATGGCTTGCCAGGGGAGACCCAACCCTTTCGCTGGGCGGTCAATCGTGACCAGGCCCTGCAGGTCCTGGATCACTTCACTCAGACCCGCCTCTCAGGCTTTGGTCCTTTTCAGGACGCCATGGTCAGCGGTGAGCCCACCCTGTGGCATGCACTGCTCTCCCCTTACCTGAATCTGGGACTGCTCCATCCCCTGGAGGTCATTCAGCGGCTGGAGCGGGAGGGCCTTGAGCGGCAGGTGCCCCTGGCGGGACTCGAGGGAGTGATTCGTCAGATCCTGGGCTGGCGGGAGTACACCCACGGCCTCTATCGCTGGTTTGGAGAGCAGTACGCAGAGGTCAACCATTTCGGGGCTTCAGAGCCCCTGCCGCAGTGGTTTGAGCAGCTTGGGGGGAGCGGGATGCGTTGTCTCGACACTGTTTTTGCGGAAATCGAGAGCAGTGGATACGCCCACCACATCCAACGCCTGATGCTCCTGGCGAATTACGGCCTGCTGGCCGGCTTGGATCCCCAAGCCTTAACGGCCTGGTTCCACCGGATGTTCATCGACGGCTTCGATTGGGTGATGCTGACGAACGTGCTCGGCATGGGGGTCTTTGCCGATGGCGGTCGCCTGGCCAGCAAGCCCTATGCGGCCAGCGGCAACTACATCAAGCGCATGAGCAACTACTGCAAAGGCTGCTCCTACGACGTCAAACAGCGCACTGGTCCCAAGGCCTGCCCCTTCAACAGCCTCTATTGGGATTTTTTGGCACGCCATGAACCTGAACTCAGGCGTAACCACAGGATGGGATTGGTGATGAAGCAGCTCAGCAAGCTTCCGGAGGAGGAGCTGGCTGCGATCCGCAGCACCGCGGCCAACCATCGCGCCCTGGCGGCCAGTGGTGGCGCCTAACTTGTTGCCCAGTTCGGCTCCGGCCTGTGATCACCCTGGCGGCCCTTCCTCCTGAGGCTTACCTCTGGTTCAAGACCCTCCACATCGTCGGCGTGGTGGTCTGGTTCGCCGGACTCTTTTATCTCGTCAGGCTGTTCATCTATCACCGGGAGGCCGAGGAGCTCGAGCCTGCCCTCAAGGATGCGTTCCAGGCCCAGTACGGGCTGATGGAAAAGCGTCTGGCCAACATCATCACCACACCGGGAATGGTGGTGGCTGTCTCGATGGCGATTGGCCTGTTGGTGGCAAACCCTGCCTGGCTTCAGCAGGGATGGATGCACGCCAAGTTGGCCTTTGTCGCGGCCCTGCTGGCCTATCACTTCTTTTGTTATCGCCTGATGGGGCAGCTGCAACAGGGGAGCTGCGGCTGGAGTCCCAAACAACTGCGGGCCCTCAATGAGCTGCCGACCTTGCTGTTGGTGATCGTTGTGATGCTGGTGGTCTTCAAGAACCAGTTCCCAACCGGAGCCGCCACCTGGTTCATCGTGGCCCTGGTGGTCTTCATGGCCGCCTCCATTCAGTTCTATGCCCGCTGGCGCCGCCTCCGGGCCGAGAAGGAAGCCGCCGCAGCTAGCTAGTGCGCCATCCCCTGATTCCGGTCCTGCAATCCGTCACGGCTGAATGCTGCCCAACGCGGCTGAATTTCCACTGCCACACCACAAACAGCGATGGCAGCCTCGCGCCTGAGGCCTTGGCCCAGCAGGCCCTCTCCATCGGCCTGGAGCATTTGGCGGTCACCGATCACCACAGCACAGCTGCTTTTTTGCCAATCCAGCGCTGGTTTGAGCAGCAGCTGGAGAGCGGGATGAGCCCGCCCCAACTCTGGAGTGGCATCGAGATCAGCTGCCTGCTGGAGGGCTGCCTTGTTCATGTCCTCGGCCTTGGTTTTGATCCCGAACACCCTGCGCTGGAGCCCTATCGCCAGGGCCAAGCTCCGATCGGGGAAGCGCTGAAGGCCAGCGAGGTCAGGCGCCGGCTCCATTCCGCTGGGGGATTGGCGTTGCTGGCCCACCCCGGCCGGTATCGACTGCCGTTTCAGCGATTGATCCCCGCGGCCGCAGATCTGGGGTTCGATGGGGCCGAGGCCTACTACGACTACGACATGCAGCCGCAATGGCGTCCGACGCCGTTGGTGTGCGACTCGGTCTCAGAACTTCTGACCAAACACGCACTTCTGCGAAGTTGCGGTACCGATACCCATGGGTTCGAGCTTTGTGGCCGCTAGGGTTTCCGGAGATCCTGAACCCTTGCGATGGGCCTGTTTGATCGCCTGCTCGGCAATAACCAGTCGCAGTCTCCCCTGACCAAGCGGGAGCCAGCGAAGAAGAAGGAGGAAGCGTTCTTCCTCGACGCCGATTCCTCCAGCAGCATGGGGAATGTCGACTTCATGCGTCAGTCGAACACGATCCGTCGCACCTTCCCCGGCACCGCTGCCAGCCCTGGGAGCAAGGAAATCGTTGACGAGGTCGCCTCGATGACGGCCCGTCGTGTCATCAAATCTGATGGGCTTGGTGACCCGAAAAAACCTGAGGTGCAGACCGATCTGACGGGTGGCATCCCGAAGGAAGTCAAGAAGACGTTCTGCGAGCCGATGAGCCAGGCCGAGCTGGACGAGCGCAAGCGTGGTTCCTCCGTCGGCGTGAACGTCCCCGGTGGCCCTGCCGCCATCAACGCCCAGAAGCAGCAAGAGAAAGCTCAGCAGGCCGAAGCACAGCCCACCACCCCGACGAGCACGGCGAAGCCCGGGGACATTGGTGCCTTCAAGGGCTGGGTCAAGGACCTCTAACCCTCGATCAGCGCCTCCGCATTCAAGACCAGCTCACGCAGATGCGCGAGCTGGTTTTTTTGTGCCCCGCTCCAGAGCCCGCGGTGATGGGCCTCAAGCAGGCGCTCGCCCATGTCCCGCAGGGCCCAAGGGTTGTGGGTTTTCAGGAACTCCAAAACCTCGGGAGATTCAAGCCACTGCTCGCAGATTGAGCCGTAGCTCCAGTCGGGAACCCGACCGGTGCTCGCGTCGTAGGCGAAGAGGTAATCGAGGCTGGCGGCCATCTCGAAGCCACCCTTGTAGCCGTGCTGTTGCATGCCTTCAATCCAGCGCGGATTGAGAACGCGGGAGCGGAGCACCTTGTCGAACTCCTTCTCCAGGCGGTGGATGCGGGGCCGCTGATGGCGTGAATGGTCCCCGAACCAAACCGCTGGTGCGACACCACGAACGGACTCGACCGCAGCACTCAGCCCGCCCTGGAACTGGTAATAGTCATCGGAATCCAGAAGGTCATGCTCACGGTTGTCCTGGTTTTGCAGCACGACCTGGACTGACGAGAGGCGCTGCTGAAAACCATCCCGGTCGGAGGCAATGCGCAGGGCACCAGTGCCATCACCCTCGTAGCGCCAGCTGCCCCAATTCAGGTAGGCCTCGGCCAGATCACCACGCCCCTCCCAGTCACCACTGTCGATCAGACCTTGAAGGCCCGCTCCATAGGCCCCAGGGGCTGAGCCATAGACCCGCCAGGCATGACCATCCCTTTGCGCGGCTTGCGCGAGCGGGTTCTCCTCAGCCGATTCATCGGCTGCAGCCACCAGAGCCGTGGCGCGGTTGACCCACGCCACCAGCTGGGGAAAGGCGTCTCGGAAGAGTCCTGAGATCCGCAGGGTCACATCCACCCGGGGCCGACCTAAGGCCGAGAGGGGAATCAACTCCAGGTCCACCAGCCGTCGACTGGGTCCATCCCAGACCGGGCGGACGCCCAGCAAGGCCAGGGCCTGGCCAATGTCCTCACCGCCATTGCGCATCGTGCTGGTGCCCCAGACCGACAGGGCGAGATGGCGAAGGGGCTCCCCCTCCTCCATCAAATGCTGATCGAGCAGGAGTTCTGCGCTACGTCGACCCAGGTCCCAGGCTGCTTCCGTCGGCAGCCCGCGCAAATCAACGCTGTAGAAATTGCGGCCCGTCGGTAAAAGATCCGGCCGTCCACGGGTGGGGGCACCGGAGGGCCCCGCCGCGATCCGATCACCTGCTACACCACGCAGAAAGGCCGTGCGCTCGGCCTCACCGCAGCCAAGCAGATTCGGCACGAGCCGTTGGCCAAGACGCTCCAGCACCTGCTCGGTGTGTTGCCCGACGGCCTCGTGGCTGTGCACTTCGCCCAGAAGTGAGCGGCAGAGATCAAGCGCCTGATCTTCAAGCCAGGCGATGGCATCCCCGCAGACCCTGGGGTGTCTGAGGCCGAGGGCGAGTAGCCGCTGCTGATCGACGGGCTCGAGGGGGGATTCTTCTGGGTCACTCCAGGGGTCCAGCTGCAAGGCCGCATCGAGGGCAAGGGCCTGGGTTAGACCGAGACCACCCTCCTGGGGGGGACGGGCCAGACAGGCCAGCAGTTCAGCGAGGGCCTCCGTCTCAGGAAGGGAGCCGAAGCGATGCAGACCGGTTCGGATCTGGGCTTCCTTGAGTTCACAGAGGTAGCCGTCGGCGGCATCGAGGGGATCCGCAGCGTCGCCCGCGGCCAAGACGTCGCTGAGTTCGCTGCGGCTCAGTTGCGTCAGGATCGCGCTGCGGAGCGTCTCGCTCCGAGCACTGCCTAGCTGTACGGATTCCCAGTACTCATCAATCAGAGCCTCGAGTTCCCGCAAGTCGCCATGGAGTCCTGCACGACCAAGGGGTGGGGTGAGGTGATCGAGGATGACCGCCTGGGCACGGCGCTTGGCCTGGGAGCCCTCACCCGGGTCATTGACGATGAACGGATAGAGGTGGGGGATCGGGCCTAAGGCCAGTTCCGGGAAGCAGCCTGGCGAGAGTCCAAGTCCCTTTCCAGGAAGCCACTCGAGGTTGCCGTGCTTGCCCACATGGCAGACCAGCTGGACCGCTGCGGCTTGGTTCAGCCAGAGGTAGTGGGCCAGGTAGTGGTGGGTCGGCACCAGATCCGGGGAGTGGTAGCTGAGGCTTGGGTCCCTCTCGTAACCCCGGGACGGCTGGATCATCACCACCACATGGCCGTATTGAAGGCCATGGATGGGGTAGCCCTCCTTCTCCAGCGACGGATCCTGTTTTGGTGAACCCCATTGGGCTTCCAGGCGGCTGCGAGCTGCTGCGGGGATTCCGTCAAACCAAGCCAGGTAGTCGGCAAGGGGAAGGTGATCTAGGGCCTTCAGGTGAGTGCTTTCAGGGTCATTCGTCCGTCCGGCGAGCAACGCCTGAATCAGGCCGTCTCCGTCGCTTGGCAGCTGCTCCGGTAGTCCATAGCCCGCTTGCTTCAGCCAATGCAGCATCGCCGCAGCGCTGGCTGGGGTGTCGAGCCCGACGCCGTTGGCTAATCGCGCATTGCGGGTTGGATAGTTCGCCAGCACCAAGGCCAGACGGCGATCGGACGCCGGGGTCTCGCGCAGGCTGCACCAGCGCTGCACCAATTGCGCAACCCAATCGAGCCGCTCCCGCTCCGGTAGATAGCGATGCAGAGCTGTGGCCAAGCGCGCATCAGCTCTGGTCAGCTCCTTAAAGGCTCCAACGCGTGTGCTGATGCGACCGTCGAGCTCCGGCATCGCCACCTGCAGGGTCAGATCCAGGGAGGACAGACCAACTGGACTGGCGCTCCAAGCCTCCTGCGTTTGGGTGCTGCAGAGCAGCTGGAAGACAGGAACACCGAGCGCGTCCCACAGCGGGGCACCGAGCCCTGCTTCAGCGAACTGCACGGAGGCGAAGGAGGTGGTGCAGACCACAGCCGCCACCTGCTCGCGCTGGAGCAGATCCAGGGTTCCTCGCTGGACCCCTGGGTCCCTGAGGCTGCTGACCCAGAGAGCCCGCGGGGCGAGCCCCTGTGTTCTGAGGGAGTCGAGCAGGGCCTCGGGCAAGGCCAAATCACCGGACTGCAGGAGCGCCCGGTAGAGGATGACACCGACACGCGGTCCGAGATCGTCACGCCAGTCGTGGGCTTTCGGGTCCTCAACGGCGTGGACTTGGGGGAGCTGCAGCTGGCCGTGATCGAGCCAGTGGCCAAGGGAGCCCAGGACCTCCAGAAGATTGGATGTACCCCCTTCCCGGAGGCAGCGGCTGCTGGCTGTGGCGAGTGCAGCGGGAACGCTGCTGAGGCTGGCAAGGGCCTCGTCCTCATCGGCGGTCCCCGCCAGAACCACCAGCGCTCGTTTGGAGTCTGCAGAGGCCCACTGCCGGAACTGCTCGAGGCCATAACTCCAGTGCCCGCGTCCGCCAAGCAGTCGGATCAACACCAGCTGCGTGCCGCCAAGGCTGGTGCGGATGTAGTGATCGAGAACCGCTGGGTGCTGCAGGCTGGCCAGGTTGAGACCTTGGATCTGGCGAGCCGCTCCTGCCGGACAACTGTGCTGATCCAGGCAGGCCGACAGGGCAGCCAAGTCGGTGTCGGCGCTGGAGAGAAACACCAGCTCCGCCCCGGGTTGCTCCACGTAGGTCACCCCGTCATCAGGGCTGTGGCTACCAGGGACAGCCGCAAGACGGTGCATTGCTCCATCTTGCTGGTTCAGCACTCGCGCTTGGGCACCCAGCAGTGAGAGGATCGTCTGCAGCTGTGGCCGCCCCCACCGACCCCATGCATCAGTTCCTGCCCTTCGCCTGGTTCGGTGGCAAGTGTGTGCCCTTTGCGGAGGCCACGCTGTCGGTGGCGACCCATGCCCTGCACTACGGGACCGGTGCGTTTGGCGGAATGCGGGCGATCCCCAATCCGGCCGATGCCAACGAGATTCTTCTGTTCCGGGCCGACCGCCACGCCCGCCGATTAAGTCAGAGCGCGCGTCTCCTACTGACAGAGCTCAGCGAAGACACGATCCACCGCGCGATCCATCAGTTCCTGTGCGCCAATCGCCCCACCTGCCCGGTCTATCTGCGTCCCTTCGTCTACACAAGTGACCTGGGGATTGCCCCGAGGCTGCACAACATTGAGACCGATTTCCTGATCTACGGCCTTGAGCTCGGTGACTATCTCTCCCCTGAGGGGGTGAGCTGCCGGATTAGCTCCTGGACCCGCCAAGAAGATCGCTCCCTGCCCCTGCGCGGCAAGATCAGCGGCGCCTACATCACCAGTTCACTCGCCAAAACAGAGGCCGTCAAGAGCGGTTTTGATGAGGCTCTGCTGCTCAACAGCCGCGGCAAGGTCAGCGAGGCCAGCGGCATGAATCTGTTCCTCGTTCGCGATGGTGTCCTGATCACACCAGGTGTCGATCAGGACATTCTTGAGGGCATCACACGATCCAGTGTTCTGGAGCTGGCTAAGGCGATGGGGATCCCCACCTTGGAGCGTCCCGTCGACAAGAGCGAGTTATTCATTGCCGATGAAGTCTTCTTGAGCGGTACAGCCGCCAAGGTCACGCCGATTCGTCGTGTGGAAACCACTGAACTCAGTGCTGAGCGTCCGGTGATGACCGCCATTCGCGAGCGCCTGACCGCCATCACCGAAGGGCGTGATCCCGCCTTTGACCATTGGGTCACGCGGATTCGCCTGGACGGTTGATCGGTTGATGCTCGCCACACAACGCATCGGTTTCCTTGAACGCCTGCACAGCCCTGCGCGGCCAGTGCTGGTGTTTGACGGCGCAACGGGAACGTCGTTGCAGCAGATGGATCTGACTGCTGATGACTTCGGCGGCCTGGCCCTCGAGGGTTGCAACGAAAACCTGGTGTTCACGCGCCCGGATGCCGTCCAGGCGGTGCATCGTCAGTTTCTCGAAGCCGGCTGCGATGTGATCGAGACCGACACCTTCGGGGCGACCTCAACGGTCTTGGCCGAGTACGACATCCAAGACAAGGCCTTTGAGCTCAACAAGCGGGCCGCGGAGCTTGCCCGTGAAATGGCGGCGGCCTACTCAACGCCTGAGAAGCCCAGGTTTGTGGCCGGATCGATGGGTCCGACGACGAAGCTGCCAACCCTTGGGCACATTGGCTTCGATGAGATGCGCGACTCCTTTGCGGAGCAGGCCGAGGGCCTGATCGCAGGAGATGTCGACCTGTTCATCGTTGAAACCTGTCAGGACGTCCTGCAAATCAAGGCGGCCCTCCAGGGCATTGAACAGGCCTTTGCCAAAACAGGTGAACGGCGTCCCCTGATGGTCAGCGTGACCATGGAGACCACCGGCACGATGCTGGTGGGCTCGGATATTGCCGCTGTCGTGGCGATCCTTGAGCCCTTTCCGATCGATGTTCTCGGCCTGAACTGCGCGACCGGCCCCGAGCAGATGAAGGAGCACGTCCGCTACCTCTCGGCCCATAGCCCCTTCGTCGTCAGCTGTATCCCCAACGCGGGATTACCCGAGAACATTGGCGGTGTGGCGCACTACCGCCTCACACCCACAGAGATGAAGATGCAGCTGATGCACTTCGTCGAGGACCTGGGTGTCCAGGTGATCGGTGGCTGCTGCGGCACGACTCCGGCCCACATTGCGGCCCTGGCGGAGCTCGCTTCTGAACTGCAACCTGCAGAACGCAGCGTGCGTGGAAGCACTGAGCCGGATGCTGATGCTCCACGGCCAGCCCTGCAGTACGAACCCTCAGCCAGTTCGATCTACGGCGTTACCCCCTATCTGCAGGACAACTCCTTCCTGATCATTGGTGAACGGCTGAATGCCAGTGGCTCCAAGAAGGTCCGGGAGTTGCTGGCTGAAGAGGACTGGGATGGTCTGGTTTCCGTCGCCCGGGGGCAGGTCAAGGAGAACGCCCACGTTCTCGATGTCAACGTCGATTACGTCGGCCGCGATGGCGAGGCCGATATGCATGCCTTGGTGAGCCGTCTGGTCACCAACGTCAACCTTCCCTTGATGCTCGACTCCACGGAGTGGCAAAAGATGGAAGCTGGCCTGAAGGTGGCCGGTGGCAAGTGCATCCTCAACTCCACCAACTACGAAGACGGTGACGAGCGCTTTTTCAAAGTGCTGGAACTGGCGCGTGACTATGGCGCTGGTGTGGTGGTCGGCACCATTGATGAGGAGGGGATGGCCCGCAGCGCAGAGCGCAAATTCGCCATCGCACAACGCGCTTACCGGGACGCCCTGGAATACGGCATTCCAGCCCATGAAATCTTCTACGACCCTCTAGCGCTGCCCATCTCAACGGGCATCGAAGAGGACCGTGAGAACGGCCTCGCCACCGTCCAGGCGATTCGCATGATTCGCGAAAACCTCCCGGGCGTCCATGTGGTTCTCGGTGTCAGCAACGTCAGTTTCGGCCTGTCACCTGCGGCTCGCATCGTTCTGAACTCCGTCTTCCTGCACGACTGCTGTGAGGCGGGCATGGATGCGGCCATCGTGAGCCCTGCGAAAATCCTCCCCCTGATCAAGATCAGTGAGGAGCACCAGCAGGTCTGCCGCGATCTGATCAATGACCGCAGGCGCTTTGAGAACGGCGTCTGCGTCTATGACCCGCTGACGGAGCTCACCACGCTGTTCGAGGGCGTGTCCACCAAGGAAGCCCGCGCCTCCGGTCCCTCCTTGGCAGACCTTCCGGTTGAGGAGCGGCTCAAGCAGCACATCATCGATGGCGAGCGCATTGGCCTTGAGGATGCCCTGCGTCTTGCGCTTGAGACCTACAAACCGCTGCACATCATCAACACCTTCCTGCTTGATGGGATGAAGGTGGTAGGTGAACTCTTCGGCTCCGGCCAAATGCAGTTGCCTTTTGTGCTTCAGAGTGCCGAGACGATGAAGTCTGCGGTGGCTTTCCTGGAGCCATTAATGGACAAGGTGGAGGGTGAGAGTTCAGCGAAAGCGAAGTTCTTGATTGCCACTGTCAAAGGCGATGTCCATGACATCGGCAAGAATCTCGTTGACATCATCCTTACGAATAACGGCTACGAGGTGATCAACCTGGGCATTAAGCAGCCCGTCGAGGCCATCATTGAGGCGCAGCAGAAGCACAACGCTGATTGCATTGCCATGAGTGGGTTGTTGGTCAAGTCAACGGCCTTCATGAAGGACAACTTGGCTGCGTTCAATGAGGCAGGGATCAATGTCCCTGTGATCCTTGGTGGTGCTGCGTTGACCCCTCGCTTTGTCAATAAGGACTGCCGTGAGGTTTATGCCGGTCAGGTGATTTACGGCCGCGATGCGTTTGCTGACCTGCGGTTCATGGATGCCCTCGTGACCGCCAAAGCGGATGAGCAGTGGGACAACGCCAAGGGGTTCCTGGGTGCGATTCCCGAGGGCCTTGGTCTGGAAAATGCTGGCGAATCTGACGGTCAGCCAGAGGGCTCTGGCGGCAAGGCAGCGGCTGAATCGACTCCCGCTGCGCTAACTCCCGTCTCAACGGAACGCTCCGAAGCCGTCCCTGAAGAGCCAGCCCTCACCCCTCCGTTCTGGGGAAGTCAGGTCCTGCGGGAAGACGCGATCGACATCGAATCTGTCTTCGCCTACCTGGATCGCAATGCCCTCTTCGCCGGGCAGTGGCAACTGCGCAAGGCCCAAGGACAGTCCCGCGAGGACTATGAGGCCATGCTCGCTGAGAAGGCTGAGCCGGTCCTCGCCCACTGGAAGCAGCGCTGCATCGATGAGGCCCTGCTGAGCCCTCGGGTGGCCTACGGCTACTACCCCTGTGGCCGTGATGGAAATGCCCTTGTGGTGTTTAACCCTGAGCAACACGACCAGGAGCTCGGACGCTTTGAGCTGCCGCGCCAGCGATCAGGCAACCGCTACTGCATCGCTGATTTCTATCGCGACCTCGCCCCCGGGGCCACAGACGTGCTGCCGATGCAGGCGGTGACCATGGGTGAGCGGGCCACCGAATTCGCCCAGGAGCTCTTCAAGGGCGATCAGTACAGCGACTACCTGTACTTCCATGGACTTGGCGTTCAAATGGCAGAGGCCTTGGCCGAATGGGTCCATGCCCGCATTCGCAGCGAGCTGGGCTATCCGGACCCCGCAGACATGCCCCTGCGCGATGTCTTAGCTCAGCGCTATCGCGGCAGTCGCTACTCCTTTGGTTATCCCGCCTGCCCCAACGTCCCGGATTCCCGTCAACAGCTCACCTGGCTGGGTACGGATCGCATTGGGTTGAGCATGGACGAGAGCGACCAACTGGAGCCCGAGCAGAGCACCACAGCTCTGGTCGCCCTGCACAGCCAGGCTCGCTATTTCTCCGCTTAGGGTCAGGGCCCCTCACCCTTGACCGATGGCCATTGCCGGACCTGGCGGCGTCGATGCTGCAATCGCCTCAGGCATTGATCTCGATGGAAGCCCGATCCCTCAGGAGATGCTGGCCCTCTACAACGAGGTGATGGATCTGGAGAGTCAACGGGCCCGCAGCGGCGTCAAAAAATCAATGCGGAACCGTGTGGTTAAAACCGGCTCGAAGCACTTTGACCAACAGACCCTCGATGCACGCCTCAAGGCGGCTGGCTGGGATGGCCTGAAGGACAAAGAGGTCGCCTTCTTCTACGGCTGACTCAGCCGCAGAGATTTTCCATGGTGTCGATCACTTCCTGTTGGAACTCCTCGAGGTCAGAGGAGTCCGATAGATCGACACCTTCTCCAGCCGCGTTCTGAGCTAACTCCTGGAAGTGGAATGCGCCCTCGCCGTTGGCCAAGAACTCAATGGCAGAGCTCTCGCCGCTCTCCTTGAAGGCATCGCAAAGGGCCAGGAAGGCGCCGTCTTCGGTGAAGTCCCAGCTCATGTAGGGGGGTTGGCTGAATGACCTTTAACGCCTTACCCCCCGATCCCGTCAACCTCCCCGGCGGTTTTGTTCCACTCCTTCGTCAGAATTGACGTCATTCACCGGCTGAAACCGGGCACAACCCAACGATGAACGCAGCTGAGACCACGTCCCTCAACGTTCTTGGAGAACCGTTGCAGGAGTGTGGATGTGACCCGATGACTGGCTGGTTTCGCGACGGCAGCTGCCGCACCAACGCAGCGGATTTGGGGCGTCACAGCGTCTGTTGCGTCGTCAATGAACAATTCCTCAGCTACTCGAAGGCTCAGGGGAATGATTTGACGACCCCGATGCCCGCCTATGGCTTCCCCGGGCTCAAACCCGGTGACCACTGGTGCGTCTGTGCAGCCCGTTGGCTCGAGGCCTACCAAGACGGCATGGCCCCACCCGTCCGCCTCGCAGCTTGTGAGGACTCCAGCCTGGACGTGATTCCCCTCGAGCTGCTTCAGGCCCACGCGGCGGACCAGTGACCGCCCTCAGCATCGGTGTCCTGGGCCTTGGGGCTTGGGGGCAGACCCTTTCTGATTTGTTCAGCCGCCAGGGGCACCAGATCAAGGTTTGGAGCCGCCGCAGCGGAGGGTCCCCTCTCGAGGCGATACGCGATGTCGATTTGGTGCTGGTGACCGTCTCCCTTGCAGGGAGCAAGCAGTTGGCCACAGACCTAGCTGGGGACTGGGACCTGCGAGTGCCGCTGCTGAGCTGTAGCAAGGGGCTCGACCCCGAGACCCAGCTCACCGCAAGTCAGATCTGGCAGGCCGCTAATCCCGAGCTCAACCCTCTGGTGCTGAGTGGTCCCAACCTTGCGACTGAATTGGCCCAGGGCTGCCCGGCGGCGAGTGTTTTGGCCGGGGTGGAGCTCGATCGGGTTCAGCAGCTGCAGCGGCAGCTCAGCTCCGATCAGCTGCGGCTTTATGCCAGTGCCGATCCGCTTGGAGTGGAACTCGCGGGTGCGCTTAAAAACGTGATGGCGATCGCGGCTGGTATCTGCGATGGCCTGCAGCTCGGAGCCAACGCCAAGGCCTCGTTGCTCTGCCGGGGGATGGCGGAGATGGGACTGGTGATTCAGAACCTGGGGGGAGAGCAGGGCAGCCTCTACGGGTTGGCGGGTCTGGGTGATCTCTTGGCAACAGCGAACAGCCCCCTCAGCCGGAACTACCGCTTTGGTTTGGCCCTGGCGGGAGGGGCCAGTGCCAGCGAAGCCCAAGCCAGCGTTGGCGCCACTGTCGAGGGATTCAAGACTGCCCAGGCTGTTGCGGCACTGGGCGAGCGCCACGGCTGGTCCCTACCGATCTGCCAGCAGGTGGTGCGTACGGCAGACGGCCGAAGTAGCCCCCAAGAGGCGGTTCATGCCTTAATGCAGCGGTCCCTTCGTGATGAGCAGGCCTAGCGCTGGATGCCTGAGCTTCCTTCCGATCCAACGGCGCGGCGGGCTCTGCTGATCGAGGCGTTTGCTGATGGTCCCCTGTGCGGCAACGGCGCAGCGGTGGTGGAACTGCAGGAGGCGGCCAGCCCAGAGTGGATGCAGGCCCTGGCGGGCAGTTTGAAGCAATCTGAGACGGCCTTTCTTTGGCTGAACCCCAGGCAGCAGTGGTGCATTCGCTGGTTCACACCAACCTGTGAGGTGCCCCTCTGCGGCCATGCAACGCTGGCCGCAACCCTGGCCCTGCAGCACTGGAACCTGGTTCCAGTAGGAGACGAGCTCCGCCTGGCGAGCCGAAGCGGTGGCTTAGCGGTTCGCGTTGATCCGCAGGTGAGGGGAGCTGCCTCCCTGGTGCTGCCCAGCGAACCCCTCATCCATGAGCAGGCACCGAGCTATCTGAGGCAGGTTCTGGACAGCGACGTCTTGGGCTACTGGCGCTCGAACTTGGGCTATCGCGTCGTACTCGTGGACAGCGCGCTGATCCTGCGGGAGCTCCGGGGGGTGAGTGAGCGCCTCGAAGGGGCTGATCGTCAAGGTCTGGTGGTGATGCAGGCCGGGAGCTCCGCTGAGCTCTTTGGCCAGACCTGCGACTACCAGCTGCGCTTCTTTGCCCCAGGCCTCGGCATTGAGGAGGATCCGGTAACGGGTTCAGCCCATGCCCTCGTCGCCCCCTGGTGGGCCGATGCGCTCGGCAAGTCCACCCTGCACGGCTGGCAGCCCTCGGCCCGCTGCGGCGGGATGCGCTGTGAGCTCCAGGAGGGTTACCGCGTGCGCCTCAGTGGTCTGGGCCATGTCCTCTGGTCAGGCTCAGTCGCAGCCGGCCCTCCAGGGCATGTTCCAGGCGACTGGAGCGTCTGCAGTCAGGACTGAGTGGCGCTTTAATCAGATCTGGCCTTGGTCAAGGAGATGGGCGTTCTGGGGCGCTACGGCACAGCAGCGCTGCGCTGCAGCGACGTGGCTGAAGCCAACGGTGCGCTGGTCCCCCTGGATACCGCTTTGGAAGGCCTTGCGCGCTGCGAGCCATTCGTCATTCGCCGACTGGAATCGGCCACACCGAAACATCTGCGCCGGGAGGGGCCCAAGCCAAATCCCTTTCTTCCCTGGGATCAGCGCCTGGAGGTGGAACGACTCGGAAGCAGCCACCTGTTGCTGCTGAACAAGTTTCCCGTTCAACGGGGCCACCTGCTCTTGATCACGCAGCAGTGGAGGCCGCAGGCCGGATGGCTTGAGCCTGCCGACTGGATGCAACTCGCGGCCGTGGATGCCTGCACCAGTGGTCTTTGGTTTTTCAATAGTTGCCCCGAAGCCGGGGCGAGCCAGCCCCATCGCCACCTGCAGCTGCTGCCGCGGGAGCCGTCTGAGGTCTGTTGTCCCCTCGACAGCGCTATCCGGGCCCAACTGGCTGGATTGGAGGATCCCTGGCCCTGGCGCTATCGCGTGAGTCACCGGACCGCACCGGCTGGGGCTGAAGCGGCGGCGGAACTCGAGCGCCTCTACCTCGAGCAAACGGAGAGCTTGGGTCTTGGGCAACCGTCGATGTCCGAGCACCCAGGAGCTCCCTACAACGTGCTGATCAGCCCCGACTGGTTCATGACCGTGGCCCGCACCAGGGAGCACGCGGCGGGGTTCAGCGTGAATGCCCTTGGTTTTGCTGGCTACCTACTGCTCACGAACGGCTCCGATCGGGATTGGCTCGAGCGCCATGGTCCTTTGGAGCTGCTGCGAACGGTGGCTCAACCTCGGTGAATTCACCGACGACGCGGGGGACGGGTCAAGGTTTTGCTGAAGCAAGCACACCTTGTTTCCATGCCCACCACGCGGGAGCAGGCCGCAGAAGTTAAGCGGCATCGCGGTCTTGTCCTCGGAACAGCACGGCACTACGCCCAGCGCTGCAGGGAACCCGTCGACGATTTGATCCAGGCTGGCTGGGTCGGTTTCCTCAGGGCCTCAGCGCGGTTTCAGCCAGGACCTGACCGCAGCCTTGGTGCCTATGCCAAGCCCTTTGTCCGCGGCGCAATCCTTCGGCACCTCAGAGACAACAGCCGGCTGGTGCGCTTGCCCCGATCTGTTCAGGATCGGTTAGCGCAGTTGAACAAGATTGAGGCCGCTACTGGCAACCAAGCAACAGTGGGCTTAGGCCGCCGACTGGGCTGGAGTGAGACAGCCTTGCGTGTCCTGCAGCAGGCCGAACAGCTAGAGAGGCTCGATTGGCTTGACCCTGAGCGCTGTGAGGGGATCGCAGCCATGGACGACGAGACAGACCCGTTGCTGCCACGGGCAATGGCGCAGTCCTGGTTGGCGTCGATCCAGCAACGCCACAGTCAGGTTGTGGAGCTTGTGGTCTTGGAGGGCTACAGCCTGCGCCGGACCGCTGGTCTGCTGGGGATCAGCTCCGCAACGGTCCGGCGCAGGCTTCACGCTGGACTGGAGGAGCTCAGGACTCGCTGGAATCCTGCATTTGGCGCTCGAGGGTGCTCAGGGCCGCATTGATCGCCGCCAGCTGACGCTCCAGACCGTCGCGCCAGAAGGTCAACATCTGATGCTTGCGCTCTTGGTGACGGCGACGCATCTGGGCCGGAGAACCCGCATCAGCGCAAGCAAAGAACGGAGGAATCATGGAGAATGCTTGAGTTCAATCGTTCTAGCCAGCAGCAGTGGTTTGCCGCGACAGGCGGCAGGAGCATCAGCCTCTGTGTTGATTTCGATCAGCCGGAGATAAAAGAATTCGGAGCAGCAACGCACCCCACCGCCAATCATTCGCACGTTGAGAGCAGTTGGTCCCATAGGTCTGATGAGACCCCTCGCAATTGCTCTCGTTGGCGGCGTGTTGATCGCCCCTATCCCGGCTCAAGCCGATGTGGCCTTGATGGCCGGCCAGCAGGCCCGGCCGCTGCAGGGTGCGTTCAACACCGTTCCGGTCCTGCACTCCAACCAACCGGAGGAGGTGCATGGACCAGGCATCCTGGTGACGACAACACCCGGACAGACCATTGCGGCGGAGACGGGACAACCCCTTGCCAACGCCACCTACACCTTTAACGGTGAGTTCGGCCTTCACGTTCACCACAAGTACTACCCGAATGACAAGAGCCGCATGGGTAGCGGTGGTGGACGCCGCGGTGAACTCACCCTGGCCACCCTGCTGATCAACCCCAGCAGTCAGCCCGTTCACATTCGCTTTGAGAAAGGGGCTGTCCGCAACAGCTTTGAAGCGCCCTACCAGTCCGACAATCTGATGGGCGTGAAGCCTCTCGGCCATCGCCCATGGAACACCGGGCCAGGGGACGCGACAGCTGTGCAAATGCTGCGCGGCAAGCTGGACCGGAGACTGGCCGATGAGATCACCATCCCCGCCCGCAGCAGGATTGTTCTCTTCAGCACTCAACTCCCAGCCAAGGGCATTGCCAACGGACTGCTGAAGGGACGAAGCGATGGACCGTTCCAGATGGCTGTGGTGGCCGCCGAGGATCCCCAGTCCGATGCAGATCTGATCGCTGTCCTGGATCAACGGCGGTTGGCACCAGGTCGGGTTTACCTCAGCCGGATTCGCCAAATTGAAAACGGCACGGTCTTCTCACGGGTGGCGGGCGTCGCCATTGGCGACGAATACACCGCAAGCGTGTCCCATGACCTCCAGCAAGGTGCACTGCACGTGCCCCTCACCAGCACCAACCGCCACCATTTCGGCACCGGGGAAGTTCAGATCAATCCCCTGGTCACCCGAATGGTTGATTCCTCGTTAAACAACGTCGGGACCTACGGGGTGCGCTTTGACGTCACCATGAATCTCACGGGCACAGGCCCCCACAAGTTGGTGCTCAGCCATCCCACGATCAATGGCCGAGGCAAATTCACCGCCTTCCGCGGCTCAATCCGCATCGAAACATCCGATGGATACCAAGAGGTCCACGTCGGGATGAAGTCCGGCGAAAGCCTCCCCATTGCCGACCTTTATCTACGGCCGGGTCAGAGCAATCCCGTCAAGGTCAGCCTGGTCTATCCAGCGGATGCAACCCCTGGGCACCTGCTGAGCGTGGTTTCGGACCAGCAATTGGCCAATCTCAAACAACGGGAGACGATGACTGCGGTCGCTGCTGCCGCCACAAAACAAAGCCCACCCGAGGTTCCCGTAGCGGCGATCAAGTCACCAGTCTTTGAGCCTGTGACGATCAGGCCGGTCGCGCCACCGGTCGTCGCTCCCCCGCAATGGGTTGAGCCCCCACCGGCACTTCCCAATCTGGAGGGCGTTTCTGCCGCAGTGATCAACCCGACACGCATGAGTGAGAGCTTGATGCTCCGCTACCAGCAGGCTGTCGAGGCCCAACAAAAGATGATGAACTCCCTGTTGGGTCGATAACCTCAACAACAGTTCCCGAGCCTGAGTGAGCCAGCGAGAGACCGACAAACGGCGGATCTCGCTGGAACTCAGCGAGGAGCTTTTGGACTGGATCGACGGGCTGAAAGGTCAGCTCGGCTTGCGCAGCCGCGGCGCCACGGTTGAACGCCTACTTCAGGAAGTCAGGGGATCCCAGGACGAGGACGCAGACCAGGACGACTCCTCGCAATCGCAGCCTCACAAGACTCCGGAGGGGGAGGAACGGGACTCACTCGAGGTCGAAGAAGAGCAGAGACCCATTCCCCTCGACGAAGACCTTTCAATTGTTCTCGTGCACTCAGGCTTGGTCGCACAGCGAGACCGGAGCCGTGTCTCATCCGAGAGCAGTGAGGTTTTGCGGGAGGGGTCCCCGGAGCCTCCTGCCGCCACAGGCGGCATTCAGCTTCCCGGCTTCGTGCGCAAGCAAGCCAAGCGCGTCAAGCAAACCCTCGACGCGCCTCCCCGCGCGGCGACGCCTGACGCCACGTTGGCCCTGATCCACCGGCTTGAACTGGAACAAGCCATGCAACAGGTCGCCTCGCACTGGAGCGAGGTCTACGGCCAAGCGCCAACGGAGGCTGCGCTGGAAGCGGCCATGGTCTGGCTCGGCCGGGATATCTGGCCGCAATCGGGGGACAGCGACGGACGTCCCTTCGGCTGGAACCTGGTTCAACAGGTGATGTTCTCCTATGCGCCCGAGTGGGAGGAGGGGACCCCGACCCTTGAGCGCGTGATCGTTGCTGCGGGAATCCTTGAGGACCCCTTTGGTGGATCAACGCTGGCCGCACGTGTTCCGAGCTTGATCACACGCTTCGTTCAGCGTCACCGAAGCCGCAGCAAGCGAAGCACCTCCTTTGATGCCATCGACAACAGCATGACGGTGCACAGCGCCCTGAAGATGCTCCAGCTCGCCACGGTCGCCGATCGCCCCTACAGCCTGCGGGAGATCAGGGAGGCCTACCGCACCCAAGCCGTCAGCCATCACCCTGATGCCGGCGGATCAGCTGATGCGATGCGTCGCCTCAACGAGGCCTACCAGTTCCTCAAGGAGCGCTATCGCGACGTTGCCTAATCACAGGTCGCAGACGAGACTCGTCGCCAGTCCCGGGATGCGACGATTCTCAGACGCTAAAGCAGTGTGGATTAGTTCTTTATAGATAGGCATTTGTCGTTGTTTTGGCTGCACGAGGCAATGCATTGACAGCCTGCACAAGACCGAGCATTCAGGCGATGTCCTCGCATCTCACCAGCACTGTCCAACACTCTGGACAACGCTCAAGAAGTCAGTTCAGGCCTGCTTTCCCAAAGACGCGTACCTGCTGTAGACACAGGTACGCGCCTGATTCCTTCTGGGTATCGGCTCATTTCCGGTGTTTTCCGGCAAAACCAACTCGATCGTCTCCTATTGGTCCTACTGAGGGTCTAGGCCTGGAAGGCCACTGCGACCCACGAGAAGAGCTTCGGTAAAAGTCTGCGCAAGTCCAGCCAGAGGCATTCGGGGAGTGTTTCAGTCGGTACGCCTGAGACGCAGTTCAGGTCTTGTGATGAGGAGATGATGGGACT
>NZ_JAFMKL010000067.1:0-9386 GCF_017852955.1 Vulcanococcus sp. DEBay_Sum22DG08_74 | reverse complement strand
GATTCAGCCGTTCATCGCCGCGGCCTGGAGGCAGGCCGGCAGGAAGATCCACCAGCTCAGCACCGAGCGGCACTGCTCCGGCTTCTCGCAGGGCAGCGACGAGCAGCGCACGATCGGCGGGCCGCTGAGGTTGAAGGCCATCGGCACCGGCAGTTGCTTCAGGATCCCCATCGCCGAGATCGTGCCGGACTTGGCGTTCTCGAGGATCGCGTAGCGCAGGCCTTCGATCCCGACCGTGCCGCTGGCCTTCAGGGGTTTGTAGGCCTGGGTCTGCTGGATCAAAAAGGCCTCGCCGGCCTTGGAATTGAGGAAGCGCGAAAGGGCCAGGTAGTCCACGCTGTAGGGCTTGGCCAGGGCCATCCGCAGATCCTTCTCCGGCCAGCCGGAGTGGATCACCAGCTGCATCAGCCGTTGGTCGCTGAAGGTGCCCTCGTTGATGAACTGCTCGAGCGCCGCGTAGGGAATGCTCCAGACATCGGCTCCCGTCGTGAGCTGTAGGGCGGGATACGGCTCCTGAGGAGCCGCCATCGCTGGAGCCAGAGCCGCCGGTGCAGCCAGCAGGGCCGCCAGTGCCAACACGCGCCGCATCACTGGTTGAGCTTCAGCACGGCCATGAAGGCCTCCTGGGGCACCTCGACCTTGCCCATCGCCTTCATCCGCTTTTTGCCCTTGGCCTGCTTCTGCAGCAGTTTCTTCTTACGGGAGATGTCACCGCCGTAGCACTTGGCGAGCACGTCCTTGCGCATCGCACTGATGCTCTCGGAGGCAATCACGCGGCTACCGATGGAGGCCTGAATCGGGATTTTGAACTGCTGGCGGGGGATCAACTCCTTGAGCTTCTCCACCAGGCCCTTGCCGACGTTGTAGGCCTTGTCCCGGTGCACGATCGTCGTCAGGGGGTCGGCCCGCTCGGCATTGATCAGGACATCCAGGCGCACCAGATCGTTCTTGCGGTAGCCGATGAGGGAGTACTCCATCGAGGCGTAGCCCTTGGTGCGCGACTTCATCTGATCGAAGAAGTCCGTCACCACCTCCGCCAGGGGCATCTCGTAGTGCAGGGTCACCCGCTCGGTGGTGATGAACTTCATGTCGATGAACTCACCGCGGCGCTCCTGGCAGAGCTCCATCAAGGTGCCGTTGTAGGTATTCGGCGTGTAGATCTCGAGCTTCACGTAGGGCTCTTCGATCGATTCGCGCTTCTGGGGATCCGGCAGCGTCGCGGGGTTGTCGACCATCAAGGTCTGCCCATCGAGCATGTTCACCTGATAGATCACCGATGGGGCGGTGACGATCAGATCGAGGTTGTACTCGCGCTCCAGACGCTCCTGGACGATCTCCATGTGCAGGAGACCCAGGAAGCCGCAGCGGAAGCCAAAGCCCATCGCGCTGCTGGTCTCGGGCTCGTACTTCAGGGCCGCATCACTCAGCTGCAGCTTGTCCAGGGCCTCGCGCAGGTCCGGGTACTGGTCAGCGTCGGTCGGGAACAGGCCGCAGAACACCATCGGCTTGGCCTCGGTGTAACCCGGCAGCGGCGCCTCGGCGGGGTTGTTCACCAAGGTGATCGTGTCGCCCACGCGGGCATCGGCCACGGCCTTGATCGAGGCCGCCAGGTAACCCACCTCACCGGCCTGCAGGCTGTCGACCTTGCGCTGGTCGGGGGCCATCACCCCCACCTCATCGAGTTCGTAGGTCTTCTTGCTGGCCATCAGCAGCACCTTGTCCTTGGTGCTGATCGAGCCGGAGATCACCCGGAAGTAGACGATCACCCCGCGGTAGGGGTCGTAATAGGAGTCGAAGATCAGCGCCCGCAGGGGCTCCTTCACCCGATCCGGCGGCGGCGGAACGCGGTCCACCACGGCCTGCAGGATCTCGGGAACCCCCAGGCCACTCTTGGCTGAGCAGGGGATCGCCCCGGTGCAGTCCAGGCCGATGATTGCCTCGATCTCTTCGCTGATCCGATCGGGGTCGGCACCGGGCAGGTCGATCTTGTTGAGGACCGGGATGATCTCCAGGTCGTTCTCCAGGGCCAGATAGACGTTGGCCAGGGTCTGCGCCTCGACGCCCTGGCTGGCGTCCACCACCAGCAGCGCCCCCTCGCAGGCCTGCAGGGAGCGGCTCACCTCATAGGAGAAGTCAACGTGACCGGGGGTGTCGATCAGGTTGAGGATGTAGGTCTCGCCGTCGGCCGCCTTGTACTCCATGCGCGCGGCCTGGAGCTTGATCGTGATCCCGCGCTCGCGCTCCAGTTCCATGTTGTCCAGGAACTGCTCCTGCATGTCCCGGACAGCCACCGTGCCGGTGTCCTGCAGCAGTCGATCGGCCAGGGTCGACTTGCCGTGGTCGATGTGGGCAATGATGCAGAAATTGCGGATCCGTGAAGCGGGGACGTCGGTCATGCGCTGGTGGAAGTCCCGGCTCGGACGGCCCTGATCCTAGGCAGCGGTCCCGCGTTCCTAAGCTCGGCGCAACTCCGTCTCAGCGCGATGAGCACCGAAACCCCAGCCGCAGCAGCCACCGAAAACGCCGATCCCCGCGCCCTCACGATTGAGAACGTGGAGCGCACCCTCGATGAGCTGCGTCCTTATCTGATGGCCGACGGCGGCAACGTGGAAGTGGTGGAAATCGACGGTCCGATCGTCAAGGTGCGTCTGCAGGGCGCCTGCGGCTCCTGCCCCAGCAGCACCATGACCCTGAAGATGGGCATCGAGCGCAAGCTGCGCGAGGCCATCCCCGAAGTCAGCGAAGTCGTTCAGGTCCTCTGAGGCCCGGCCCCTAGGCTCAAGCCCACCTCTGAACCCTGGGCCCGTGCTGGATCAGCGCCTGCTGCGCGACAACCCTGAGCTCATCACCGAGCAGCTGGGACGCCGCGGCATGAAGCTCGATCTCACGGGCCTGCAGCTGATGGCGCGCCAGGAGCGCGATCTCGAAGAAAAACGCAGCAACCTCCAGGCCGAAGGCAACCGCATCGGCAAGGAGGTGGGCCTGAAGATCAAGGGCGGCGCCGCCCCGGGCAGCCCCGAGGTGCAGGCCCTGCGCGATGAGGGCAACCGGATCAAGCAACAGGTCGCGGTCCTCGAGGAGGAAGAGAAGACCCTCGAGGCCAAGCTGCGCGAGGAGCTGCTGACCCTGCCCAACCTGCCCTCGGCCGAGGCCCCTGACGGAAAGGACGAGAACGACAACGTCGAGATCAAGACCTGGGGCAGCCCCCGGGCCAAGGAGGACTGGCTCGAGGAGCACTGGCAGATCGCCGAGCGCCTGGGGCTGTTTGAGACCGAGCGCTCCGTGCGCATCGCCCAGAGCCGCTTTGTGACCCTGATGGGTCTGGGTGCCCGGCTCGAGCGCTCCCTGATCAACTTCATGCTCGACCTGCACGGCGGCAAGGGCTACCGCGAGGTCCTGCCGCCGATCCTGGTCAACAGCGCCAGCCTCACCGGCTCAGGCCAGCTGCCGAAGTTCGCCGAGGAGAGCTTCCGCTGCGCCGAGGACGACCTCTGGCTGACCCCCACCGCCGAGGTGCCCGTCACCTCCCTGCACCGCGGCGAGGTCATTCCCGCCGATCAGCTGCCGCTGAAGTACGTCGCCTACACCCCCTGCTTCCGCCGCGAGGCCGGCAGCTATGGCCGGGACACCCGCGGCCTGATCCGCCTGCACCAGTTCAACAAGGTGGAGCTCTACTGGTTCTGCCACCCGGAGCACTCCGCGGACGCCCACCAACAGATCACCGCGGATGCCGAGGCGGTGCTCGAAGCCCTGGAGCTGCCCTACCGCAAGATCGAGCTCTGCACCGGCGACATGGGCTTCTCCGCCACCCGCACCTACGACCTCGAGGTCTGGCTGCCGGGGGCCGGTGCCTACCGCGAGATCTCCAGCTGCTCGGTCTGCGGCGACTTCCAGGCCCGCCGCTCCGCCATCCGTTGCAAGGAGGGCAAGACCACCCAACTGCTGCACACCCTCAACGGCAGTGGCCTGGCCGTCGGCCGCACCATGGCTGCCCTGCTGGAGAACGGTCAGCAGATCGACGGTTCGATCAAGCTCCCCGCCGCCCTGGTGCCCTACTTCGGCTCGGACACCATTCCCGCGGCCTAGGCGCTCAGGCCCAGCAGCCCATTGCTGCGCTCACGGATCTGGGCCAGGCGCTCGGCGCTGGCCCCCAGCTCCTCACCCCAGGAGGGGATCAGGGCCTTGAGCTTCTGCTGCCAGGCCTCACTGGCGAAGCGCTCGCCCATGCAGCGCTGCAGCACCTCCAGCATCGTGTCCACCGCCGTCGAGGCCCCGGGGGAAGCGCCCAACAGGGCCGCCAGGGAGCCATCGGCGCTGCTCACCACCTCGGTGCCCATCTGCAGGCTGCCGCGGCCATTCACCTGCTTGATGATCTGCACCCGCTGGCCGGCCACCGCCAGCTCCCAGTCGTTGGCGTTGACCTGCGGCAGGAAGTCCCGCAGGCTGTCGATCCGCTGCTTCGGGCGCTGGATCACCTGACCCACCAGGTAGCGCACCAAATCAAAGTTCTTGGCCCCCACCTGCAGGGTCGGCAGCAGGTTGTAGGGCTTGATCGAGCGGCCCAGATCCATCAGGGAGCCCTGCCTCAAAAAGCGAGTACTGAACCCGGCGTAGGGACCAAAGAGCAGCGCCCGCTTGCCATCGATCCAGCGGGTGTCCAGGTGGGGGACGGACATCGGCGGAGCCCCCACGGCGGCCTTGCCATAGACCTTGGCGTTGTGGCCCTCAATCACCGCCGGGTTGCGGCAGACCAGCCACTGGCCGCTGACCGGGAAAGCGCCATAGACCCGGGCCTCAGGAATCCCGGAGCGCTGCAGCAGCGGCAGGCTGCCGCCCCCGGCCCCCAAAAAGACAAACGGTGCCTCCAGCTCGCCTGCGCTGGTCTGCACGCGCCAACCGGCCCCGCCCCGCTCGAGCCCCAGCACCTGCTGCCCCAGGCGCAGGTCCACACCCTTCAGCAGCGCCCGGGTCAGGGAGCCGAAGTTCACATCCGTGCCGCGGGTCACCCGGGTGGCGGCCAGGGGTTGATCCAGGCGGCGGCCGGCCATCACCAAGGGCATCCATTCCCTTAATTGCTCGGGGTCGCTGCTCCAGGCCATGTCGGCGAACTGGGGCGAGCCCTGCAGGGCCTCAAATCGGCGGCGCAGGTAATCGACATTGGCCTGCCCCCAGACAAAGCTCAGGTGGGGCACGGCGCGAATGAACCCCGCGGGATCGCTGAGCTGCTGGCCCTCCACCAGGGAACTCCAGAACTCCAGGCTGCGTTCAAAGGAGGCGTTGATCGCTAGAGCCTTGCCGGTGGGGACCGAGCCGTCGGCGGCCTCTGGGGTGTAGTTGAGCTCGCAGTTGGCGGCGTGGCCGGTGCCGGCGTTGTTCATCGGCCCGCTGCTCTCGCGCCCCAGCTGCGGGAGCCGCTCCAGCACCACCACCTTCAGGCTGGGATCGAGCTGCCGAAGCAGGTTCGCCAGGGTGGCGCCCATGATTCCAGCGCCCACCAGGAGGGCATCACAGCGTTCACTCATGGAGCCGGAGTCGGGCGGGGCGCACTAACAACCAACGCTATGGCCGTGCCTTCCCCCCACAATGGACGGACTTTGGATCTGCAGAGATGGGCGTCCTGACGGCTCTGGCGATCCTGGCCGGCCTGATCGTGGTGCATGAGGCGGGGCACTTCTTTGCCGCCACCTGGCAGGGGATCCGCGTCAGCGGCTTCTCCATCGGCTTTGGCCCGGTGCTGCTGCAGAAGCAGCGCCGGGGGGTGCAGTTCGCCCTGCGGGCGATTCCGCTGGGGGGCTTTGTCTCCTTCCCCGATGACGACGAAGACAGCAGCATCCCCTCGGATGACCCCGATCTGCTGACCAACCGCCCCCTGCCCCAGCGGGCCCTGGTGATCGCCGCTGGCGTGATCGCCAACCTGCTCTTGGCCTGGGCGGTGCTGATGGCCCAGGGGGCCTTCGTGGGCATCCCCGCTGGCTTCAGCGCCACCCCCGGCGTGCTGGTCTCGGGCGTGCAGCAGGGCCAGGCCGCTGCCGCCTCGGGCCTGAAGGCCGGCGATCGGATCCTGGCGGTGGACGGCCGCGACCTGGGCGGCGGCCAGAGCGCCGTCAGCCAATTGGTCGAGCTGGTGAAGGGCGCCCCCGATCAAACCCTGCGCCTGCAGGCCGAGCGCCAGGGCCAAGCCCTGGAACTGCAGCTGACCCCCGCTGATTTGAGCGGCATCGGCCGCATCGGCGCCCAACTGCAACCCAGCGGCACCGAGGCCTTCCGCCGCCCCCGCAGCCCGATCGAGGTCATCCAGCAGGCCAACCACGATGTCGCCCTGCTCACCAAGCGGACGGTGGATGGCTTTGTCACCCTCGTGACCCACTTCGGCGAGACCGCCGGGCAGGTCTCGGGTCCGGTGAAGATCGTCGAGATGGGCGCCTCCCTGGCCAAACAGGGCGGCAGCAGCCTCTTCCTCTACACCGCCTTGATCTCGATCAACCTGGCGGTGCTCAATGCCCTGCCGCTGCCGATGCTCGATGGCGGGCAGTTCGTCCTGCTGCTGCTGGAGGGTCTGCGCCGCAAGCCCCTGCCCGAGAAGTTCCAGATGGCCTTCATGCAGTCGGGCTTTGTCCTGCTGGTGGGCCTCAGCGTGGTGCTGATCGTCAAGGACACCAGCCAGCTGGCGGCGGTCCAACAGCTGCTGGGACGCTAAGAGGTAGGCTTTCTGGTCACTGCTTACGAGATCCAGGCCGCATGGCGAAGAAGTCGATGATTGCGCGCGACGTCAAGCGCCAAAAGCTTGTTGATCGCTACGCCGCCAAGCGCGCAGCTCTGATGGCCGCCTTCGAAGCCGCTGGCGATCCGATGGAGCGCCTGGAGATCCACCGCAAGATCCAGAACCTGCCCCGCAACAGCGCTCGCGTGCGTCTGCGCAACCGCTGCTGGGCCACCGGCAAGCCCCGTGGTGTGTACCGCGACTTCGGCCTGTGCCGCAACCAGCTGCGTGAGCGCGCCCACAAAGGCGAACTGCCCGGCGTGGTCAAGTCCTCCTGGTGAGTCTCTCGATCGCTTGATCGACCGTCAGGGCGCCGAAAGGCGCCTTTTTTGTTGCTTGCCTGCGTTGTGGCATTCCGAAAGAGATTGCGCCTGTTTTTCGCAAGCCTTTGGGCTCAGATGCAAGAATTGCTCTTGACAACAAACAAGACATAAGCCCACGTGCAAGGTCACACTCAGTCGGTCTCCTTCGATGGTCGGGAGATCCGACTGACCACAGGTCGGTTCGCCCCGCAGGCCGGGGGTTCCGTCATGGTCGAATGCGGAGATACCTCTGTTCTCGTCACTGCCACCCGCTCCGGCGGCCGTGAGGGCATCGATTTTCTGCCGCTGATTTGCGATTACGAGGAGCGTCTCTACGCCGCTGGTCGTATCCCCGGCAGCTTCATGCGCCGCGAGAGCCGTCCCCCCGAGCGCGCCACCCTGATCGCGCGTCTCATTGACCGCCCGATGCGCCCGCTGTTCCCCAGCTGGCTGCGGGATGACCTGCAGGTCGTCGCCACCTGCATGTCCCTGGATGAGCGGGTTCCGCCCGATGTCCTGGCGGTGACCGGCGCCTCCCTGGCCACCCTGCTGGCCAAGATCCCCTTCAACGGTCCGATGGCGGCTGTGCGGGTCGGCCTGCTGGGCGATGACTTCATCCTGAACCCCAGCTACCGCGAGATCGAGCGCTCTGAGCTGGATCTGGTGGTCGCCGGCACCCCCCAGGGCGTGATCATGGTCGAGGCGGGCGCTAACCAGCTGCCCGAGCAGGACGTGATCGAAGCGATCGACTTCGGCTACGAGGCCGTCTGCGAACTGATCAAGGTCCAGCAGACCCTGCTCAAGGAGCTCGGCATCGAGCAGGTCATCCCCGAGGCCCAGACCGTCGACGCCACCCTGCCCACCTTCCTGGAGAAGGAATGCAGCAAGGGCATCGGCGATGTCCTCAAGCAGTTCAGCCTGACCAAGGCCGAGCGCGACGAACAGCTCGATGCGATCAAGGCCCAGGCGGCCGAGAAGATCAGCGGCCTCAAGGACGACGACGCCGTGAAGGTGGCCGTCAGCAGCAACGGCAAGGCCCTGGGCAACAACTACAAGGCGCTCACCAAGAAGCTGATGCGCGCCCAGATCGTCAATGACGGCAAGCGCGTCGACGGCCGCAACCTCGATGAGGTGCGTCCGATCAGCGCCGCCGCCGGTGTGCTGCCCAAGCGCGTGCACGGCTCCGGTCTGTTCCAGCGCGGCATGACCCAGGTGCTCTCCTGCGCCACCCTCGGCACCCCGAGCGACGCCCAGGAGATGGACGACCTGAACCCGTCCAACGAGAAGACCTACCTCCACCACTACAACTTCCCCCCCTACTCCGTCGGCGAGACCCGCCCGATGCGCAGCCCCGGCCGCCGCGAGATCGGCCACGGCGCCCTGGCGGAGCGGGCCCTGATCCCCGTCCTCCCCAGCAAGGAGAGCTTCCCCTACGTGCTTCGCGTGGTGTCGGAATGCCTGAGCTCCAACGGCTCCACCTCCATGGGTTCGGTCTGCGGCAGCACCCTGGCCCTGATGGATGCCGGCGTGCCCCTGAAGGCCCCCGTGAGCGGTGCCGCCATGGGCCTGATCAAGGAGGGCTCTGAGGTCCGGATCCTCACCGATATCCAAGGCATCGAGGACTTCCTCGGCGACATGGACTTCAAGGTGGCCGGCACCGAGAAGGGCATCACCGCCCTGCAGATGGACATGAAGATCACCGGTCTCGAAGTGAAGACCGTGGCTGAGGCGATCAACCAGGCCCGTCCGGCCCGTCTGCACATCCTCGAGAAGATGCTTGCGGCGATCGACAAGCCCCGCGATGTCCTGAGCCCCCACGCCCCTCGCCTGCTCAGCTTCCGGATCGACCCCGAGCTGATCGGCACCGTGATCGGCCCCGGCGGCCGCACGATCAAGGGCATCACCGAGCGCACCAACACCAAGATCGACATCGAGGACGGCGGCATCGTCACGATCGCCAGCCACGACGGTGCAGCCGCTGAGGAAGCGCAGCGCATCATCGAGGGCCTCACCCGTCGCGTCTCTGAAGGCGAGGTCTTCAGCGGTGCCGTCACCCGGGTCATCCCGATCGGCGCCTTCGTCGAGATCCTTCCTGGCAAGGAAGGCATGATCCACATCTCCCAACTCAGCGAAGCCCGCGTGGAGAAGGTGGAAGACGTGGTGAAGGTGGGTGACCACGTCACCGTCCGCGTCCGCGAGATCGACAACCGCGGCCGGATCAACCTCACCCTGCGCGGGGTTCCCCAGCAGGACGAGCCCGCCCAGGCCTGATCGAACGAAGCCCCCGCAAGGGGGCTTTTTTTATGGCCTAAACCGCGAAGCCC
>NZ_JAFMKL010000066.1:0-9392 GCF_017852955.1 Vulcanococcus sp. DEBay_Sum22DG08_74 | reverse complement strand
GCCGGGGCGTAGCGCAGCTTGGTAGCGCACCACTTTGGGGTAGTGGGGGTCGTGGGTTCAAATCCCGCCGCTCCGATTTGATCACCGGCAACTTCCGCCAAAACCACCTCCCCCAGAGGTGGTTTTTTTGTGTTTGGTCCAAAAAGCTGAGGCTTTACGCCCTCGAATCGGACTCCAGTCGCGTGTGCACGTGATACCCCTGCAGCCAACGGTTCACCCTGGGACGCAATCCCGGCGGCACCTCCTCCAGAAGCTGCGACAACTCCAGCGCAGCCAAACGATGGAGTTCGCGCACATCCACATGCCAGAGGGCTTCTGCTTCGCGAATTAAGCGGGCCCAGGTGCGGCTGCGCTGCCAGCGCTGAACCTTGCTCAGGGCGCAGGGCCTAGAGGGATGACCGCGAGCATGCACAGACATGGAACTGACCAGAGCTCACCCACCACGATGGAGAGAAGGCTCAGCTGCTCCTTGAAATGAGTGGATCCGCTTCCTCTTGTTGAAGCAAATCAGGCGCTGCGCAATTCCGCAGCCTCATCGACCGGAACGACAGGGAAGGGCAATAGGGCCACCTCGCGGTCAGACAGGCGCCGGCTCCAGGCTCCGCTCACCGGTTGATTCCAGCGGAAGCCCGCCTCGCGGGCCTTATGGCGTTCTTCATAGGAGAGACGAGCGCGGTAGAGGCGGCGCGGCTCCATCGCCTGGAGAAGGAGGTCCTCCAAGTCCTCGCAACGCTCAAAGACCTGCGCCAGGTAGATGCAATCGGTGAGGGCCCGATGGGCCGCCCAAACCGGCACGCCATAGGCCAAGGCCAGATCACGCACCGAGGGCGTGGACCGCAGCTGACGCTCCTGGGGCCAGCGAATGTCCTCCATGGAGCAAAGCCAGGGCTTGCTGAGTGCCGGCAGGGAGCCCAGACCAAACCACTGCTGATCGAAGGCGGCGTTATGGGCCAGGAGGACGTCAGCGGCCTCAACCATGGCCTCGAAGCAGGCCAGACCCGCCTGCCATGGCTGAGGGCGTTGCGTCAGGGCCGGGGCGATGCCATTCACCGCTTCAGCGGCATTGCTGGTGCAAGGCATCAAAAACGAAACCTGGCTCAACACCGAGCGATCCGGCACCGAAAAAAGAACCGCACCGACCTCAATGCAGCGATGCTCCGCCGGGGAGAGGCCGGTGGTCTCCGTGTCGAGGATCAACAGCAGCTCGGGGCCACTGGGACCAGAGAGACGCGCGGCAGGCGATGGCTCAGGTGCCTCAGCCCGGTCGGCAACAACAGCCGTCTCCGCAGCAGGCTCCGGCGCAGGCTCAGGCACGACTGGCGCCGCGGCGGATCCACTGACCAGGCTGAGCAGATCCACCTGCTCCCAGCCAGCACGGGGCTGTTGTTCGTCCATCTCCGCGTCGCCCCTGGTCATCCCCACCTCTGCAGTCGCCCCATAATCCCAGCCCTGGCCAGCCCCTCCCTAGGGTTTGCGCAGCTCTTGTACCGGCCTTGGCCCAAGCCCTGAAAAGCGGTGATCGCGCTCCCCTGATCGCGCTGCAGGATCAGAACGGCGTGGAGCGCCGCAGCGATCAACTCGCGGGCAAGGCTCTGGTGCTGTTCTTCTATCCCAAGGACGACACCCCTGGCTGCACCATGGAGGCCTGCGCCTTCCGCGATAGCTATGCCGACCTGCAGGCCTTAGGGGCGGAGGTCTGGGGCGTCAGTGGCGACAACGCCAGCAGTCATCAGCGCTTTGCCAGCCGCCACAACCTGCCCTATCCCCTGCTGGTGGATCAAAACAACCAGCTGCGCAAGGCCTTTGGGGTGCCCGGCGTCCTTGGACTGCTGCCGGGCCGCGTGACCTACGTGATCGACGCGAGCGGGGTCGTTCGTCACGTGTTCAACAACCTGCTGGATGGCCCGGCCCATCGCCGTGAAGCCCTGGACTGCCTCAAGCGCCTTCAGGCCGCATGAGCTGGCGCCAGCGCGGAAGCCTCTGGTGCTGGACCCCTCCCCAACCGCGGGGGCTGATCGAGTTCATTGGCGGCAGCTATCTCGCTGCGACGCCGCAGATCAGCTATCGGCGGCTTCTCGAGGCCTTGGCGCGCCGGGGCATGGCCATCCACGCCTGGAGCTATGTACCCGGCTTTGACCATCAGGCACAGGCCAATGACGCCTGGAGGACCTTCCGCCAGCGCAGGGACCCCGATCAGCCCCCGCCGCTGAGGCTGGGCCACAGCCTGGGCTGCAAGCTGCACCTGTTGGCACCCGATAACGGTCGAGGCTGCAGCGGCCTGGCAGCGATGAGCTTCAACAACTTCTCCGCCGAGCGCAGTGTTCCACTGCTCGCCGAGCTCGGAGGAGCCCTCGGGGTCACGAGCGAGTTCAGCCCCTCCCCCGAGGAGACCCTGCGGCTGATCGCCAAAAATTACAGACAAGCCAACAACCTGCTGGTGCGCTTCAAAAGCGACCAACTGGACCAGAGCCCTCGGCTCCTGCAGGTACTTCAAAACCGAAGCCAGGACAGCACCCGCTTGCTCGAGCGGGCCGGAGATCACCTCACCCCAGCCAGCGCAGGACTCCGTCAGAACCTGCTCGGGGGTTGGGCTGATGATCCAGCCCGGCAGAGGGAACTGGATCAACTGGCCGATCAGCTGCTGCAGTGGTGGACGAGCCCGGATCAGACCCGCAGCTGATCAAGAACGGAGCGATCCTCCAGGGTTGAGGTGTCACCGCTGACCTCCTGACCGGCGGCGAGGGAGCGCAGGATCCGGCGCATGATCTTGCCGCTGCGGGTCTTCGGTAGGGCGTCGCTGAACTTGATCACATCTGGGCGGGCAATCGGACCGATCTCCTTGCCCACATGGCTGCGCAGTTCGGCCACCAAGGCGTCATCACCACTGCGGCCGGCCTCAAGGGTCACAAACGCAACGATGCCCTCACCCTTGAGGTCATCCGGGCGACCCACCACAGCGGATTCCGCCACGGCGGGATGACTGACCAGAGCACTTTCAATTTCCATCGTCCCCAGACGGTGGCCACTGACGTTGATCACGTCGTCGACCCGGCCCATCACCCAGAAGTAACCGTCGGCATCGCGGCGGGCGCCGTCTCCGGCGAAGTAGATGTGGGAGCCATCGGCCGGGCGAATCTCCTCCCAGTAGCTCTTACGGAAACGGTCAGGATCGCCGTGGACCGTGCGCATCATTCCCGGCCAGGGACGACGCACCGCGAGGTAGCCACCTTGATCCGCTCCTTGGGAGTTGCCGTCGTGGTCGACGATGTCGGCTTGGATGCCGGGGAGTGGAAGGGTCGCCGAGCCTGGCTTGGTCGGCGTCGCCCCAGGAAGGGGGCTGATCATCACCCCACCGGTCTCCGTCTGCCACCAGGTGTCGACGATCGGGCAGCGACCACCGCCGATCACATCGCGATACCAGATCCAGGCCTCTGGATTGATCGGCTCCCCCACGGTGCCGAGGATCCGCAGGGAGCTCATGTCGTACTGATCCGGCACCTCCCGGCCGCTCTTCATGAAGGCGCGGATCGCCGTGGGCGCCGTATAGAAGATGGTGCAACGGTGTTTCTGGATCAGCTCCCAGAAGGCCCCGGGGTTGCTGGGGCGAGGGGCCCCTTCGTACATCACCGTCGTCGCGCCATTGGAGAGAGGGCCGTAGACGATGTAGCTGTGGCCGGTGATCCAGCCCACATCCGCTGTACACCAGTGGACGTCGTCTTCGCGGATGTCGAAGATCCACTGGAAGGTCAGGTGAGCCCAGAGGTTGTAGCCAGCCGTGGTGTGAACTACCCCCTTGGGCTTACCGGTGGAACCGGAGGTGTAGAGGACGAAGAGGCGGTCCTCGCTCTCCATCGGCTCCGCCGCACAATCGCTGCTCTGACCATCCACGAGCTCATGCCACCAGTGGTCACGACCGGACTCCATGGCACAGCCCGAATCGATGCGCTGGACGACCAGAACCTTCTCCACACTCGGAGCACCACCCTTTGCCGCAAGCGCTTCATCCACGGCGGGCTTGAGGGGAACCGGCTTGTCCTTGCGGAAGCCCCCATCCGCCGTCACAACGAGCTTGACCTGACCATCGATCAGGCGATCGCGCAGCGCATCGGCGGAGAAACCACCAAAGACCACGGAATGGGGCGCACCAATACGGGCACAGGCCAACATCGCGATGGCGGCCTCCGGAACCATCGGCATGTACAGAGCCACCAAGTCGCCCTTACCAACGCCAAGGGCCTTCAGGGCATTGGCCGCTTTGCAGACTTCCGCGTGCAGTTCGCGGTAGCTGAAGCGCCGCACATCACCCGGTTCCCCCTCCCAGATCAGGGCCGTCTTGTCGGCCCGGGGACCATCGAGATGGCGATCCAGGCAGTTAAACGACAGGTTGGTTTGCCCCCCTTCAAACCAGCGGGCAAAGGGTGGGTTACTCCAGTCGAGGACCGTCTCGAACGGCTTAAACCAATGCAGCTCCCGCCGAGCCGCTTCACCCCAGAACCCATCGGGATCGGCTTCAGCTTGGGCGGCCAGGTCCCGGTAGGCCTGCAAGGAGCCGATCCGAGCGGATGCCGACAGGGCGGCCGGTGGATCAAACACCCGCGCCTCATTGAGCACCGACTCAATCCCGGTCTCAGCCATGGCCCATCGACAACGCAATGGAGCCATTCAAGCGAGGAAAAAGGCTGCTCTGAAGCGCTGTAACGCTGTTGCAGGGTTCAGGATGGGGACATGGCTCATCCCGCCGCCTGCCTGTTTGACCTGGACGGGCTGCTGCTCGACACCGAACCCCTGCATGCGCAGGCCTGGCAGCAGGCGGCCCATCACTTCGGACGCCCCCTGGCCGATCCAGAACTGATGCAACTGCGGGGACGCCGGCGCCTGGATTGCGCTGAGCAGGTGCGTGAGTGGATCCGCGCGAGCCAGCTGCTGGTTCCAAGCGTTGATGAGCTGTTGGCCATTCGCCAGCCCATTGCCGAGGCCCTCTTGATTCAGGCGCCACCCATGGCAGGCGCCCAGGCGCTGATCCGTCGCTGCCTGGAGTTGGGGCTACCGATGGCCCTGGCCACTAGCAGCTCAAAAGAGGCGGTGAACTTGAAAGCCAAGCCCCACCCTTGGCTGGCGGCCATTGAAGAACGGGTCCACGGAGACGACCCTGAGCTCAGACGCGGCAAACCGCATCCAGATGTCTTTCAGCTCGCCGCCCAGCGACTTGGGGTGAATTGCAAGGACAGCTGGGCCTTCGAGGATTCACCGGCAGGGGCCCATGCAGCCCTCGCTGCGGGCTGCCGCGTGTTCGTCGTGCCTGCACCGGATGCAGACCCAGTGCTCTACCCAGCCCAAATCACTGACAGGATCAGCTCCCTCGACCAGGTCTTACCGCTGCTGAACTGAAGCTCAGTACAACCGGCTCAGCACGAATTCCGGCAGTTCAAGCAGGGCCGTACGGCAATCCGACGGGGGCAGGAAGCTCAGGGCCTCGTAGGCCTCATTCGCAAACGTTTCCGCCAGGGTGCGGGAGCGCTGGATGGCCTCGCTGCCGCGGACCAACTCCAGGGCTTGAGCCAGATCCCCGTCTTGGTTGAACTCGCGCTCAATCAAGCCCGCCAAGGCAGGACGTTCCTCCAATGCATAGAGGGCAGGGGCCGTCAGGTAGCCACTGGCTAGGTCACTGGCCGCGGGCTTGCCGAGCTGTTGGTCGCTGCCAGTGAAATCGAGGATGTCATCGACCACTTGGAAGGCCAATCCGAGCTGGCGGCCGAAGCGATAGAGGCAATCGAGTTGGTCCTCCGGCAGACCGCTGAGCACGCCAGCCGCGCGGGCGCTGTTGGCAATCAGGGACGCCGTCTTGCAGTAGCTCTTTTCGAGATAGGTCTCGAAGCTCTGGCCGGTGTCATAGCGGTAAAGCCCTTGCTTCACCTCACCGTCGGCGAGATCCATGATCACGCGCGAGAGCAGCTTGACCACCTCAAGGTTGTCGAGGTTGGCCAGGTGCCAGCTGGCCTGGGCGAAGAGAAAATCGCCAGCAAGAACCGCAACCCGGTGGTTGAAACGGCTGTGGACCGTATCGACGCCCCGTCGGGTGGAGGCTTCATCCACCACATCGTCGTGAACGAGTGAGGCGGTGTGGATCATCTCGGTGATCTCGGCCAGCCGGCGATGGCGGCTCGTGAGCTCACCCTGGGGCGCGAGTGCCCTTGAAATCAGGAGAACGATGCCGGGGCGCAACCGTTTGCCACCGGCGCTGAAGAGGTGTTCCGCAGCGGCCTGAAGAATCGGGTGCCCAGCACCGATCAGACTGCGGAGATCACTCAGCAGAGCCTCGAGATCGGACTCGACGGGCTGTAGCAGCTCTGCAACGGTGGCCATGACCCCCAGCGGTGGGGAGATCCTAGAAGGCGCCTGCCTCCGACCGCTGCCTAAGCGGGGGTCAGACAGCGGGTTTGATCGGGTCCGAACTGCCAGATCAGTGCCTGACTGGCGCTGCTCACCCCCACCAGACGCGAAAGGGCCCGATTGAAGGCCAAGGGATCGGCCGTTGTGGCGAAGCGCGGCGCCAAGACCCCGGCTGAATCCATGGCCAGCAGCCCGGCCTGGCCGAGCACATCGGCGAGATGGCGCGCAACGGCAGGCGCTGGATCCAGGACCGCCATCGCTGGTCCCACCAGGCGGCGAATGGACTCGATCACGAAGGGGTAGTGGGTGCAGCCCAGAACAATCGTGTCGGCACCAGCGTCCAGCATCGGCTGGAGGTAGCCCATCAAGCGGGCATCACAATCCGGGCCCTCAAGATCCCCCTGCTCGACCAACTCAGCCAGGCCCACACAAACCTGCTCCACCACCTGCACCGCTGTGGCGTAACGCCCAACGGTGGCGCGATAGAGCTGACCTTGAAAGGTGGCCGGTGTCGCCATCACCCCCACCACCCCGGAACGGGTGAGCTGAACAGCAGGCTTCACTGCCGGCTCCAGGCCAAGGATGGGCAGCTGGGGAAAGCGCTGCCGCAGGGGCTCCAGTGCCACCGCCGATGCGGTGTTGCAGGCCACCACAATCGCCTTGCAGCCCTGGGCGACGAGATAGTCCGCAATTCCCAGGCTGTTGGCCTGAATCTCGTCAGCGGAGCGATGGCCGTAGGGGACATTCGCCTGATCGGCGACATAAAGAAGCGACTCCGACGGCAAGGCGTGAACCACCTGCCGCCAGATGCTTAAACCACCAACGCCGGAATCAAAGAGACCGATGGGGGCCCCGCTCATGGATAAGCCACGAGGTAGTTGAGGATGCCCATAGCGATAGCAACGGCCAGGCGCCGCCGGAAAGTCGGATCGGCCAAACGGGGAGCATCCAGCTGCCCGGTCACAAAGCCCATTTCGACAAGGGCCGCGGGCATCACCGTGCGGCGAATCACAAAGAAGCGGCCGGAGCGGGCACCACGATCCGGGGTTCCAGGCGAAGCCGCCAGCATTTGGTTCTGCAGCGATTGAGCCAGGCTCAAAGAGCGGCCACCTTGGAAATAGAAGGTCTCAATGCCATTGACGTCCGGCCGGTCCATGCGCAGAGCGTTGGCGTGAATGCTCACAAAAACATCGGCTCGGTTGTTGTTCGCCAAAGCCACCCGGGGGGGCAGATCCACATCCACTTCCGAGGAGCGGGTGAGCAGGACTCGAACGCCTTTGGCCTGAAGGATCTGAGCCACCTGGAGGCTCACATCCAGAACGACATCGGTCTCACGCAGATTGTTGATCCCAATCGCCCCAGGGTCCGGTCCGCCGTGGCCTGGATCGAGCACCACGGTGTAGCGCCCTTGGGGAACCGAGGGGAGATCCCCCAGCTTGGGAATCGGACCGCGCGGAAGCTGCAAGGAGGGAGGGGGAAGCGCCCGCCAACTGGGGCCCTGGGGCCGTTCAAGGCTGCCCTCTCCAATGGCCCGAAGCCCGCGGACGCTGGGGCCAAAGTCCATCGACCAGCGATCGACATCGGTGCCGACCAACTTGATCTGGCGGGGATCGAGACGTGTGCCCGGCTGGAACTCAATGACCAGACGGGTGGCGTTATCGGTGGGTCGGCCAATCCGAACCTCCCGAATCGCGCCATTGCCAACCAGGGTTCTGGACCGTTGAGGCGCACCGGGTAGATCCACCCAAATGCGAGGGCCAACAGCGCCATTGCCGTCCTCAAAAAAGGCCTGGAGACGGGTGGCCGGCGGCGTCCGCAGCTCCAGGACACCGTCCCGACTAATCCCCCAGGCCGAGAGGGCACTCCACGCCCTCGCCGGCAGGGCGGAGAGGATCGTGACGCAGGGAAGCAACAGGGCAAACCCAAGACGGGACAACCGCCTGACTTGGTGTTGCAGCGTCAGCAACGACACAACTCTCGCCTTAAAAGAGCGCTGGCTTGCGGTGCTGAAGGCTCGGCATCTGGGCCTGGATCCGCTGGCGATGGCCCACATCGATCGGTGCAACGGCCTGGCCCACCGAGGTCCCGGCATCGGAGAGCACGGTGCCCCAGGGATCGATCACCAGGGCGTGGCCATGGGTTTGGCGACGACCGCCGTGATGGCCCGTTTGTGCCGGTGCGACCACATAGGCGGTGTTTTCAATCGCCCGGGCCTGCAGCAGGACATTCCAGTGATCCTTGCCGGTAAAAGCTGTGAAGGCCGCCGGGATGAAGAGCAGATCAGCACCCTCAGCCGCCAGGTGCCGGTAGAGCTCAGGGAAACGAACGTCGTAGCAAATGGAGAGTCCAACGCGGCACAGGCCAGGAACCTCGACGACAGGCGGCAGCGTGTTGCCGGGCTGAACCGTTGCTGACTCCTGATAGGTATTGCCGTCGGGCAGATCGACGTCAAAGAGGTGGATCTTGTCGTAGGTGGCCAGTATTTGACCGTCCTTGGCCACGAGCTGGGCACGATTGCTGGTCAGACTGGCCCCCGCCGGCACCGGGTAACCACCACCCATCAGGGTCACCTGGTAGCGGCGCGCCATGGTGATGAGGAAGCGCTGCGCTTGCTCTGCAATGAGCGCGGCCTGCTCGAGGCGCTGGCTGTCCTCACCCATGAAGGCGAAGTTCTCCGGCAGGCCAACCAACTCGGCACCGCGGCGAACGGCCAGCTCAATCTGCTCTTCAGCGGCGGCGAAATTGGCGGTGAGATCAGCGCTGCTGTTGAGCTGGATTGCCGACGCCAGAAAGCTTGTCAACGCTGGAGTTTTGCCACCGCGGCCACTGTAAGGGGATCAAGCGGCCTGCAACACCCCTGGGCTGGTTTGGGTGGGAACCATGGTCATCGTGTCGACGGCCGCGCAACAGGCGAAATCGGCGTCATGGTTACCCAGACCGATCAGACGCTTGCCATGGCTTGCGGCCCGCAGGCAGGTTTCGGTGTCATGGCGCCATTGCTG
>NZ_JAFMKL010000065.1:0-9448 GCF_017852955.1 Vulcanococcus sp. DEBay_Sum22DG08_74 | reverse complement strand
CCTTGGCGGGGTCCACGATGCCGGCAGCCAGCATGTCGACGTACTCACCAACGGCGGCGTTGTAGCCCTCGTTGAAGGGCTTGTTCTTGACGTGCTCGGCCACGACGGAGCCGTTCACACCGGCGTTCTCAGCGATGCGCTTGAGGGGAGCGGTCAGGGCGGAAGCCACGATGGTGGCGCCGATCAGCTCTTCGCCGGACAGGTTGGCCTTGGCCCAATCCTCGAGGGCGGGAGCCAGGTGAGCCAGGGTGGTGCCACCGCCAGGAACGATGCCCTCTTCAACGGCCGCCTTGGTGGCGTTGATGGCGTCTTCCAGGCGCAGCTTCTTGTCCTTCATCTCGGTCTCGGTGGCGGCACCCACCTTGACCACGGCCACACCGCCGCTCAGCTTGGCCAGACGCTCCTGCAGCTTTTCCTTGTCGTAGGTGGAGTCGGTCTCATCCATCTGCTTGCGGATCTGCTCGCAGCGGGCCTTCACAGCCACCTCGTTGCCTTCGGCCACGATGGTGGTGGTGTCCTTGTTGATGGTGATGCGGCGGGCGGTGCCCAGCATCTCCAGCTTGGCGTTCTCCAGCTTGAGGCCGGCGTCCTCGGTGATCAGCTGACCGTTGGTCAGAACAGCGATGTCCTCGAGCATGGCCTTACGGCGATCGCCGAAGCCAGGGGCCTTCACAGCCGCCACGTTCAGGACGCCGCGCAGACGGTTGACCACCAGGGTGGCCAGGGCTTCCTTCTCGATGTCCTCAGCGATGATCAGCAGAGGCTTGCCGGTGCGAGCGATCTGCTCGAGCACGGGCACCAGGTCCTGGACCAGACCGATCTTCTTGTCGGTCAGCAGGATGTAGGGCTCCTCCAGAACCGCTTCCATCCGCTCGGTGTCGGTGGCGAAGTAAGGGGAGATGTAGCCCTTGTCGAAGCGCATGCCTTCGGTGACCTCCAGCTCGGTGGTCATCGACTTGCCTTCCTCGAGGGAGATCACACCCTCTTTGCCGACCTTGTCCATGGCGTCGGCAATCATGCGGCCGACTTCCTCGTCGTTGCCGGCGGAGATGGTGCCGACCTGGGCGATGGCGTTGGAGTCGCTGATGGGCTTGGCGTTCTCCTTGATCTTCTCGACCAGGAATTCAGCGGCCTTATCGATGCCCTTCTTCAGGGTGATGGCGTTGGCGCCAGCAGCAACGTTGCGCAGACCGGACTTGACCATGGCGTGGGCCAGGACGGTCGCGGTGGTGGTGCCGTCACCGGCGGCGTCGTTGGTCTTGGAGGCGGCCTGACGGATCAGGGCGACACCGGTGTTCTCGATGTGATCCTCGAGCTCGATCTCCTTGGCGATCGTGACGCCGTCGTTGATGATCTGAGGAGCGCCGAACTTCTTCTCGAGAACGACGTTGCGGCCCTTAGGACCAAGGGTCACGGCAACGGACTCAGCCAGGATGTCGATGCCTTTTTCGAGGGCGCGGCGGGCCTGCTCGTTGTAAATAATGCGCTTAGCCATGGGAGGCGAATCTCGCGGTAGGGGTGGTTAGAAGACGGTGTTGAGGCTCAGTTGACGACAGCCAGGATGTCCTTCTCGGAGAGGAGCACGTACTCGTCGCTGCCGAGCTTGATGTCGGTGCCGGCGTACTTGCTGTAGAGCACCTTGTCGCCAACGCTCACTTCAGGAGCCTGACGGGAACCGTCGTCGTTGCGCTTGCCGGGGCCCACCTGAACCACCTCGCCCACCTGGGGCTTTTCTTTGGCGGTGTCGGGCAGAAGGATGCCACCGGCGGTCTTCTCTTCGGACTCAGAGACCTTGATGAAGATGCGATCGCCCAGGGGCTTGACGGTGGAAACGCTGAGGGAAACAGCAGCCATGGATGGAATTCGGGTTGGTTGGCGAAACCATTGGCATGGCGCCAGAGACGCTGCCAGGGTCGCGGCGTAAAAACGCCTAGGAACGCGAGTTAGCACTCACATCCCCTGAGTGCCAAGTTATGGGCGCGCTTCCCGAGTCCACAACCACCCCGCGGGGCGGGTGACCGAACAGGGCAGGGGAGGGGTGACGGGGTGCAGGGGCGCGGTGGTATGTTTGCGCCGCTTCAGGCGGGCTGCGTCCCGCTGTGCGTCCTGCGACTTCTCCTTTAAATGGCTGCTGCTACTGCCACCGGCACCAAAGGCATCGTCCGGCAGGTGATCGGACCGGTGATCGACGTTGAATTCCCGGCCGGCAAGCTGCCAAAGATCTATAACGCCCTCCGCATTGAGGGCAGAAACTCGGCTGGTCAAGACGTTGCTCTGACCGCTGAGGTTCAACAGCTGCTCGGCGACCACCGCGTCCGCGCCGTCGCCATGAGCGGCACCGACGGCCTGGTCCGCGGCATGGGCGCCCTGGACACCGGTGCTCCGATTTCCGTGCCCGTGGGTGAGGCCACCCTCGGCCGCATCTTCAACGTGCTCGGTGAGCCCGTTGACGAGCAGGGTCCGGTGAAGACCACCACCACCGCCCCCATCCACCGCGAAGCTCCCAAGCTGACCGACCTCGAGACCAAGCCCAAGGTGTTCGAGACCGGCATCAAGGTGATCGACCTGCTGGCTCCCTACCGCCAGGGCGGAAAGATCGGCCTCTTTGGCGGTGCCGGCGTGGGCAAGACCGTGTTGATCCAGGAGCTGATCAACAACATCGCTAAAGAGCACGGCGGTGTGTCCGTGTTCGGTGGCGTGGGTGAGCGCACCCGCGAGGGCAACGACCTCTACGAGGAATTCAAGGAATCCGGCGTGATCAACGCCGAGGACCTCTCCAAGTCGAAGGTGGCCCTCTGCTACGGCCAGATGAACGAGCCCCCCGGCGCCCGCATGCGCGTCGGTCTCTCGGCTCTGACCATGGCTGAGCACTTCCGCGACGTGAACAAGCAGGACGTGCTGCTGTTCGTCGACAACATCTTCCGCTTCGTTCAGGCCGGCTCCGAAGTCTCCGCACTGCTGGGCCGCATGCCTTCCGCTGTGGGCTACCAGCCCACCCTGGGCACCGACGTCGGTCAACTGCAGGAGCGCATCACCTCCACCCTCGAGGGCTCCATCACCTCGATTCAGGCTGTGTACGTGCCTGCGGACGACCTGACCGACCCCGCACCGGCGACCACCTTTGCTCACCTGGACGCCACCACCGTGCTGAGCCGCGGCCTGGCTTCCAAGGGCATCTACCCCGCTGTGGATCCCCTGGATTCCACCAGCACCATGCTCCAGCCCTCCGTTGTGGGTGACGAGCACTACCGCACCGCCCGCGCCGTGCAGTCCACCCTGCAGCGCTACAAGGAGCTCCAGGACATCATTGCGATTCTGGGTCTGGACGAACTGTCCGAAGACGACCGTCGCACCGTGGACCGCGCTCGCAAGATCGAGAAGTTCCTCTCCCAGCCCTTCTTCGTGGCTGAGATCTTCACCGGCATGCCCGGTAAGTACGTGAAGCTCGAGGACACCATCAAGGGCTTCAACATGGTTCTCTCCGGTGAACTGGATCACCTGCCCGAGGCTGCCTTCTATCTGGTGGGCAACGTCGACGAAGTGAAGGCCAAGGCGGCCAAGATCCAAGCCGACGCCAAAGGTTGATCCGGAGCGTTAGCTGATGTCTCTCACCCTCCGCGTTCTGGCTCCAGACCAGAGCGTCTTCGACGGCCCTGCCGACGAAGTGATCCTTCCCTCCACCACAGGCCAACTGGGCATTCTTCCCGGTCACGTCTCCCTGCTCACCGCCCTCGACTACGGGGTGCTGCGTGTGCGCGAGAACAACGACTGGAAAGCCATCGCCCTCCAGGGTGGTTTTGCCGAGATCGAAGCGGATGAAGTCACCGTCCTGGTGAACACCGCTGAACTCGGTAGCGCTATCAACGCTGACGAAGCCAACAAAGAACTGGAAGCCGCCACCGCTGCTGCCAACCAGTTCGAAGGTCAGGCCGCCAGCACCGAGAAGCTCAAGGCCCAACAAGCCGTCTCCCGTGCCCGCGCTCGGGTTCAAGCGGCAACCCTGAACAACTGAGCGCTGCCTTCAGTTGCACGCACCAGCGCCCCAAATGGGGCGCTTTTTTATGCTCAGCCCACAGATCCCAAGCCATGGGCCTCGGCACGACTCTCGGCAGGCAGCTGCGCCAATGGCAGATCCAGAACCCTGAGGCGCTGCAAAGCGGACGGGCGATCGCCAATCGCCTCATCGATGCCCTCGGCGCGGAGGACGCGCTGAAGGGTCCGATTCGAGACCTTGCCAACCAACCCCTGCTGCTGCAGCTGCTCCATGGCAGCGGCGCCAGCCAAACCAGTGCCCGCGCCAGCCTGGGGGCACACATTCGACAGACCTACTCCGCCGAGGTCCAAAGCGAGCTTCAGGATCTGCTCGACGCCGCCTGCGGGACAAGCAAGCCCGAGCCTGCAACCGCCCCACCGCGCCAGAGCGTTGCGGCCGCTCCTGCCGCAACGGCCCTCAAGGGTCTGGAACCACTCGCCCCAGGGCTGGCCCTCTCAGCCTGCGGCGCCTTGGTGCTGAGCTGGTTCGGCCAGGAACTGGACCGGCTGATCTTTGATGACTGGGGCTGGAGCGGGGGTCTGGTGCTGGTGCTAAGCCTGGCCGGCCTGGCCGTCGGACCGTGGCGCAGCAGCCTGAGGCGACGCTGGAGTCTGAGCAGCGAGCAGGCCTCACAACCGCGGCAGGTCTGGCGCTGGATCAGTTCCCCCTGGGTCCATGGCAGCGGTCTCGAAGCCGCGGTGAATCTGGCCGTGCTGCTGATCGTCCTGGGGAACTCGCCCCTGCCCCTCGGCCAGGTGATCCTGCGCTACAGCCTGACGGCCCTGGCCTGCCTGGGCCTGGCCGCACTCTGCGCCCAACGCTGGAGCGTCCAACGAACCTGGAGCGGATCCGCCGGGCCGGTCTGTGCCTTGATCGGCCTGGCGGCCGGCTCCAGCCTGCTGCACTGGAAGCTCTTGGTCTTTCGCCCCCTGGGGCTGAGCATCCCGGCTTGGGTACTGCTGCTGTTGGTGGGGGCCCTGCAACTGGGCTGGCAGCTCCCTCGCCAGCAACCCGAGGAACGCAGCACGGCCCTGCAACGCCTGCTGGCCTCCAGCTGCAGTTGGGGACTGATCCTCGGCCTGGTCTGGGCCCTGATCAGCCGGCTGCAGGCAGGGCTCTAGCGGCCTGCTGCATGTAGCGCCCCCAAAGCTGCGCCACCAAGCCACCGCTCGCTCCTGAGGCGGGACGGTTGTCGTCGTTCCCCATCCAAATCGCCGTCAGAACCTTCAGCGAGGGGGAGTAGCCGATGAACAGGGCATCCACGCCGTTGTTGGTGGTGCCGGTCTTGCCGCGAGCATCCGGGACCACCGCCGCCGTTCGGCCCGTTCCGCCCTGGACCACCCCAGCCAACATCTGATCCATCACCGCAGCCACCTCTGGCCGGATCAACTGGCGAGATCGCTCTCCAATCGGGGTCGTCACACCCCGGGCCGGACAGCGGTCCAGGCTCTTCAGCGATCGGCAGATGCCCAGGTCATAGATGCGGCTGACCCCGTGCACGGGCACCGATCTCCCCCCGTTCGCGACCACGGCATAGGCCCGGGCCATCTCGTAGAGATAGGTCTCCCGGCCGCCCAGCATGGTGTTGTAGTCCGCGTCCAGCGGCGTCGAAATGCCCAGCCGTCGCGCCAGCTTGAGCACCTGGGAGAACCCCGCCCGCTCCGCCAGCCGCAGGGCCACGACATTCTCCGAACCCGCCAGACCCGCGGCCACGCTGATCGCTCCGGCGGACTGACGGCAGCCCCCCACATAGTCCAGTGGGGCACAGGAGATGGACTCGGTCGGTGAGACGCCGGCGGCCAAGGCCGCCAGGAAGGGGAACAACTTGAAGGTCGAGCCGGGCTGGCGCAGGGCCTGAACCCGATCAAAACTCGAGCGGCTGTAATCGCCACCGCCGACGTAGGCCAGGATGTCGCCGGTCTCGGTATTCAGGCTGATCAGCGCCCCCTGGGTCAGCCCCGCCGCGGCCGCGGGCCCCTCCAAAAAACGCTTCAGCTGCTCCTGGGCCAACTGCTGCAGCTTGGGGTTGATCGTGCTCTCCACCGCGTAATTGCCAGCCCCATCACCGCCCCTGAGGTTCAAACCAAAGCGGGTGCCCTCGAGCTCACCAATGACGTAGTCGCTGAAGAAGGGGTAACTGCTGAAGCTCGACTCCCGGCAGGCCGAGGGATCGATGTTCAGGGGCCGTCGCTGGGCATCGATCAGGCCCTGATCGCTCAACCAACCCTGCTCGTGCATCAGCTTCAGCACCAGGTTGCGGCGCTCCAGGCCCGCACCTGGGTCCTCGAGGTTGCAGGGGCTGTAGCCGTTCGGGCTGGGAAGCAGTCCCACCAAAAAGGCCGACTGGCCGACGTCCAGATCGCTGGCGGACTTGCGGAAGTAGAGCTGGGCGGCCTGCTCAAAGCCTTCGGTCCCCAGGCCCAGGTAGGCGCGATCGAGATAGAGCTTGAGGATCTGGTTCTTGCTGAAGCCCACCTCCAGCTGCAGGGCCACCCATAGCTCGCGCAGCTTGCGGGTCAGGCTCAGGTCGCGCCCCACCTCCGGGTAGACCATGCGCGCCACCTGTTGGGTGAGGCCGCTGCCGCCGCCGCTCCCCAAGACAGCGGAGCGCAGGGTGCCGAACAGGTCGATGCCGCTGTTCCAACCAAAGCGGGCCTCCTCGGAGGCCAGCAGGGCCTGGCGCAGGTGCAGCGGATAGGACTGCAAGGACGGCAGCGCCGTGGAGGCCCCCTCCTTGGCATCCACCTGCTGACCATCGGCCGCAAAGATCTTGACCGGACCGTCGATGCTGCGGATCCGGGAGCCGCCGCCAATGCTGGCGGCCAGCAGCATGCCACTCACCAACAGGGCTGAGCCCGCCAAGGCCGTGATGCCCACCAGGCGAATCGCCTGCTCCAGGGGGCTGCGGGGGTGGAAGTAGCGCAGCTCAGGCGCCTGGCCCTTGAGGGGCGAGCCCAGCTGCACCGCATCCCCATCCCGCAGCTGAATCCAGCGGATCCGACGATCCCGATGGAACAGGCCATTGGAGGAACCAAAGTCCTCCAAGGCAAAGTCCCGGTCGCTGGGACGCTCCTTCTCGAGGATCGCGTGCACCCGGCTGAGACTCGGATCGCTCAACGGCAGCTCGCAGGCCGGATCACGGCCCAGGCGATAACGCCTGGGCTCAAGCTCGAGCTCCTGGATCTTCCCGTCCTTCCCCCAGAGCTCCAGGCGCGCCTGGTGTTCCAGCAAGGCAGGCAGGGTGCTCCGCACCGCCTCGGGCCGCTCTCGCCAAGGTCCGCGAAGGGCTGCACGGGCAAAGTCTTTCCAAGCCTCCCGAACGGCCGGTGAGGCAAGACGATCCAAGCGAGAGGAGGTGCTCAGGCGGGTGTTGCAGTCCAGCCATAGGCTAAGACCAGCCCACCTCCGCCCCCCTTCGGTGCAGCGTCAACGGGACCCCTGGGAGCCCTTCCGCCTCTGGTTGGCGATCACGATCGGGCTCTATGCCCTGCGGGCCTTCTTTGCCTTCACCTGGGTGGGTGCGATCCCGGGCTGGATCCTGCTGTTGATGGTGCTCGTGGCGCTGGCGCTGGCCAGCAAAGCGGTCCTCTTCCCCGGGCGTGTCGTGCCCTATCGCGAGGGGGATGGCGGCCTCTGGAACGACCTGCGCGATGACTGGAGACTCTGGTGGGCCCGCCGGCGAGGAGAGCGATGAGCGCCCCCAAAGCGCGTTTGCTGCTCGCCAGCGATCCCAGCAAAGCCGCGCCCCTCGATCCCAAACAGCCCCTGACGATCGGCAAGGCGGCGAGCAATCGGCTCTGCCTCGCCAGCCAAACCGGGGTCTCCGATCACCACGCCGTCGTCCGGTTCTCGCAAACCCAGGGCTGGTTGATCTGCGAGTGGCAGAGCAACGACGGCACCTTCCTCGAAGGGCAACGGATTCAGCAGTGCCGCCAGCTCGAGGATGGCGATGAGATCCGGCTGGGACTCCAGGGCCCCGTGCTGCAGTTCGAGCTGATCACCGCGCCGATCGCCAAACCCGCTGCCCCCGTCTCCAAACCCGCAGCGCCCCGCCGAATCGATGTGGATGGGGAAGCGGTGGAGCTGGCCGAGATCCTCTCGGCGGGAGTGCAGAGCCTGCCCCGCCACCCCCACGTCTTCAGCTGGTGGCTGCTGTTCTGCCTCGGGGGGCTGCTGTTGCTGCCCTTCCCCCTGATCTTCTGGCCTTTAGAACTCGGCGCGCTGGGGGGCTGGATCGTGCTGGGTTCCCGCAAGGACCACAGCCTGGTGGTGGTGCTGCGGGATGGCCGTGCCCTACGCCATGGCTTTGCCAACCGCCGCACGGCCCTGGCCCATCGCAACGGCATCCGCAAGGCCCTCGCCAGCCAGGGCCGATGAACAGCCTGCTGCCGCTGGGGACACGCCTGCCGTTCGACGGCCTCGATCAACCCCTTGAACTCACACGCCTCCTGGGGGGCGGAACCCAGGGGCAGGTCTACGCCGTGCGCTGCGGTGCGGAGGAGCTCGCCCTGAAGTGGTACTTCCCCAGTTGCATCGCCCGCGACCCACTGCTGCGGCAGCGCCTGCAGCAAAGCATTCGCCTGGGGGCTCCCAACGGCGCCTTTCTCTGGCCCATGGCACTGCTGGAGCCCAGCGCCGAGAGTCGGCCCCTGATCCGCTGCCAAGAGCCAGGCTTTGGCTACTTGATGCCCCTGCGTCCCAGTGGTTTTCAGGGGGCCCATCTCCATGCCGGCGGGCGGATGGAGATCAGCCTGCAGAACATCCTGCGGGCCTGCTTTCATCTGGCCGATGCCTTCCACGAACTCCACCTCAAGGGGCTTTGTTACAAGGACATCTCCCTGGGGAACCTCTTCCTCAGGCCAGGCGATGGCGCGATCCTGATCTGCGACAACGACAACGTCGCGATCGACGGCCAGGGCGCCGGCAGCGTGCTCGGGACCCCAGGATTCATGGCCCCGGAGGTGCTGCTGGGGGCAGCCAAGCCCAGTGCCAGCACGGATCAATTCAGCCTGGCCGTGCTGCTCTTTCGGCTGCTCACCCGCCACGACCCCTTCCGCGGGCGACAGGAACTGGCGATCCGCTGCCTCGATGAACCGGCACGGCGCCGGCTCTACGGCGAGGAGGCCCTGTTCATCTTTGATCCAGAGAACCCCGCGAACCGGCCTGATCCAGAGGAACACGCCGCGGCCTTGCTGACCTGGCCGATCTACCCGCGGAGCCTGCAGCAGCTCTTTGAGACGAGCTTTGGCGCGGGGCTTCGGCAACCCGGCATGCGCCCCCTGACCGGGCAGTGGAAACAGGTGCTCGCGCGCTGCCTGGACCATCGCCACCTCTGTCAGCACTGCGGCGAAGAGCTCTTCCACAGCGGACCCTGCTGGAGCTGTGGTCACACCAACCCGGCAGTCCTGCAGCTGC
>NZ_JAFMKL010000064.1:0-9467 GCF_017852955.1 Vulcanococcus sp. DEBay_Sum22DG08_74 | reverse complement strand
AGGAACTGCAGGGAACCATCAGCTTCCTGCGCGAGCACAGCTAGGCGGGGCTGAGGACGGCCATCGCCTCGGCCCCCTGTCGTCCTTCCCAGGCCCACTGCCAGCTCCAGCCCGCCTCCTGGGCGATCTCCTCAATGACGCCGCGCTCGGCGGGGTAATCAAAGCGCTGGATGTGGGCGAGCACCGCCTGGCGTTGTTCGGCGCCAAGGGCGCTCCAGCCCTCCACCCGCCTCCCGTAGCGGGCCAGATAGGCCTCTCGGCTTTCCCCGGCTTGGCGGAAGACATCAACCCAGATCAAGCGGCCCCCCGGGGTGATGCGTCTGCGGCATCCCTTTAGCCAGTTGGCCTTGTCCTGGTCCTGCTGGAGGTGATGCACCGCATAGCTGCTGTGGATCACCTCCACCGCCTCGGCCTGCGGCGCGTTGGCCCAGCTCAGCAGATCCTCCGCCAGCCAGGAGCGGGGGAAGGGGGCCTGGCTTAAGGCGGCTTGCGCCAGGGGCAGCACCTCGGCGCAGAGGTCCAGCCCCGTGTAGTGCCCCAGGGGCAAGGTCTGCAGCAGCGGTGCCAGCAAGCCAAGATCGCCGCAGCCCAAATCCACCAGGCTGGGGGCCTGGGCCGTTGCACAGACCTGCCGCAGCACCTGCCCGCAGGCCAGGCTCATGGCCTGGTGCTCCATCAGGTCGTGATCCAACACGGCCCGGTAGGTGGCCCACTGCCGCTGAAACAGGTCCATGACGCCGCCATCCCCCAGCGCCCCAACCCTATTTCTGGCGGTCCTGGGTGGACGCACCGCCAGCAGCCTGATCGAGTTGCATGACGTCCGCTTTGTTGCGGGGCGCTCCATCGAGGACACCATTCCGGAGCTCAAGCGGCAGTGGTTCGGGAGGCGTGAGGGTCTGCACCTGGATGCCTACATGGCGGTGCGGGCGATCGATGGCTGGGCGGTGAGCCTTGGGCGCGAGCCCGACGCGCCCCGGCCCGAGCGGCTCTGGTTCGTCAACCTGGGCGCCTACCGCCCGGACTCCCTGGCGGAACTGCACCAGTTCGGCCTGGTGGTGGCCCGCTCCCCGCAGGCGGCCAAGGCCGCGGCGAAACGCCAGTGGCTCCACGGCGCGCTGCAGCAGCACAAGGACGACCTCTGCGCCGTGGACGACTGCCTGGCCCTCGAGCAGCTGGAGTTGCTCGGCGGCCAGCGCTGGCATGTCCAGCTCTCCCCTGATCCTGAGGGGACCAGCCAGCTCCAGGTGCCCGATTGGCAGGGCTATCGCCCGATCTGAGCGGGGCCGCAGGGGATGATCGGTGCAGTCAATCGGTACCCATGAAGATCGACGGCCAGGCCTGGCGCACCATCTGGCTGGAGCCGGGTGGCCGCTCGATCGGGGTCATCGATCAGATCCAGCTGCCGCATCAGTTCACCACCCGCACGCTGCGCAGCTGCGATGAAGCGGCCGAGGCCATTCGCACGATGGTCGTGCGCGGTGCCCCCCTGATCGGTGTCACCGGGGCCTACGGCCTGATGCTCGCCCTGCAGGTCGACCCCAGCGATGCCTCCCTGGCGGCGGCCTTTGATCAGCTCAATGCCACCCGCCCGACGGCGGTCAACCTGCGTTGGGCTCTCGAGCGCGTTCGTGATCGGGTGGCGCCGCTGCCCCCGGCTGAGCGGGCCCAGGCAGCCCAGGTTGAGGCCGGCGCCATCGCCGATGAGGACGTCGCCATGTGCGAGGCCATCGGCGAGCACGGCCTGGAGCTCTTCCAGAAGCTGGCGGCGGCTCGGCCCGGTCAGACCCTCAATGTGCTGACCCACTGCAATGCCGGTTGGTTGGCCACGGTGGATTGGGGCACGGCCCTGGCGCCGATCTACAAGGCCCACCGCGCTGGCCTGGACATTCATGTCTGGGTGGATGAGACCCGCCCCCGCAACCAGGGCGCCTCGCTCACGGCCTATGAGCTCGGCCGCGAAGGAGTGCCCCACACCGTCATCGTCGATAACGCCGGCGGCCACCTGATGCAGCACGGCCAGGTGGATGCCGTGATCGTCGGGACCGACCGCACGACCCGCCGCGGCGACGTCTGCAACAAGATCGGCACCTACCTCAAGGCCCTGGCGGCGCGGGACAACAACATCCCCTTCTATGTGGCCCTGCCGGCCTCGACGATCGACTGGTCCATCGATGACGGCGTTGCCGAGATCCCAATCGAGGCCCGCAGCCCCGAGGAAGTCACCCACATTCAGGGCCGCAGCCCCGAGGGGGCGATCACCACGGTTCAGCTCAGCCCTGACGGCAGCCCGGGCTTTAACCCCGCCTTTGATGTCACCCCAGCGCGTCTGGTCACGGCGCTGATCACCGAGCGGGGTGTGGTCGCCGCCAGCGCCGCCGGCCTCCAGGAGCTCTACGGCGATGTCTGATCTGGATCTGCGCGAGCAACTGGTCGATTGCGCCCGGCGCATGCAGGCCAGCGGCATCAACCAGGGCACCTCCGGCAACCTCTCGGTGCGCATCGCCGGCGGGATGCTGATCACCCCCAGCTCCCTGCCCTATGAGCAGATGCAGCCCAGTGACCTGGTGGCGCTGGATCTCAAGGGGGAGCCCCTGTTCATCCCGGCCGATGGCCGCCCCCAACGGCGGCCCTCCTCGGAGTGGCGGCTGCACGCCGATGTCCTGGCGAGCCGGCCGGAGGTGCAGGCGGTGCTGCACTGCCATTCGATCCACGCCACAGCCCTGGCCTGCCATGGCCGTGACATCCCCCCCTTCCACTACATGACGGCGGTGGCCGGTGGCCATGACATCCGCTGCGCCCCCTACGCCACCTTTGGCACCCAGGAGCTCTCCGATGGGGTGGTCCAGGCCCTCGAGGGACGGCTGGCTTGCCTGATGGCCCAGCACGGTCAGGTGGCGGTGGGCCCCACCCTCGACAAGGCCCTGGCCCTGGCGGTGGAGGTGGAGACCCTGGCGCGGATCTACCTGCAGGCCCTGGCCCTCGGCGAACCACCTCTGCTGAGTGGGGAGCAGATGGAGCAGGTGCGCCACCAGTTCCGCACCCTGCTCTACCGGGCCTCCTCGAGCTCGGGCAGCTGAGCGATCCAGAGCCCCGCGGCCCCGGCCAGCAGCATCACCGCTGCGCAGACCAGGGTCCAGACCGGTAGCCCCCAGCCGGCCACGGCCAGGGGGGCCACCACCGTGATCACCCCACCGGAGAGCAGGGGCTGCAGCAGCAGTTGCTTGAGCGAAAAGGCCGGCAGGGCGTCGCTGTGATTCTCCGGATCCGCCATCCGCAGCAGCAGCAGGCCGGAGGCGGCCACGCCGGTGGCCTGGCCAAATTCCACCAGGGCCCGCTCAAACCAGTCCTTGGGCAGCAGCTTCGGCGCGAGCCAGAGGCAGATCAGCAGATTCCAGCTCAAGCCAGCTCCCGCCAGCAGGGTGATCGGTAGCCAGTTGGCCTGGAGTAACTGCAGGTTCAACCCCGCGGTGGCTGAGGCGATCAAGAGATCGGCCGCCAGGGTGCTCACTTCGCTTTGGATTGGGGCGGAGGCCCACTGGCTGCGCTCGCTGCGCTCCAGCAGCCAACGCACCAGCAGCGACCCCAGGATCGCCAGCGGGAACACCGGCAGGGCCTGGCCCACCGTGGCGACGCCGCCTCCGATCCAGCTCGTCCCCAGCCGCAGCAGCAGTTGCAGCAGCCAGCCGATGGCTACGGCGATGCCCACCAGGCCCAGGTTGCAGAGCCAAGCCGCCCAGGGATTGCTCGGACCCTCGGCCCCGCTCACCGCCGCTGGAGGGACCTGGATTGCTTCCGGCGCCAGGTCCGCCACCAGCCATCCCCGTGCCCGACCGAGCACCACCACCAGTCCCCCCACCAGGGTCGAGGACAGCAGGCCCACGGTTGCCAGGGCCAGGCCCAGGTCCTGGCCGCTCTCAAACCCCAGGGCCGCATAGCTCGCCCCCATGGCCGCAGCGGAGCCATGCCCCCCCTCAAAGGCCACCTCGATCAGGCAGGCCATCACCGGGCTGAAGCCCAGCAGGGGCTGCAGCACCAGCAGCACCGCCAGCCCGGCCACCACGTACTGACCGAAGGCCAGCACCAGCGCCAGGGAGACATGGCCGCCCACGGGCTTCAGCACGCCCGAGAGCTTGGGCAGCGGCTTGCCCAGCATCAAGGAGCCGAAGACCAAGGTGAGCAGCACCAGGGGCAGTTGGGCCCAGAGCTCCATCAGGTGCTCGGGCAGCAGCGGGAAGGGCCCCTTGGGGGCGACCAGTAGACCCAAGACGCCCGCGACCAGGGCCTCGGGAATGCCCCAGAGCTGCAGCTGTAGCCGCCGGCCAATGGCTCGGCCCGTCGCCAGGATTCCCGCCAGAACACCCCCCGCCAGGACGAGCCAGCTGATCCCATCGATGAGGTCAGCGCTCCAGAGTCCCGGCAGAAGCTCAGCCATTACAGGGCGAAGTGCGCGCGGAAGAAGGCCTCCGTCGCCTCCAGGACCTCAATTTGGGTGCTGCCCTTGCGGAAGCCGTGGCCTTCTTCCGGGAACAGGCGCACCTCCACCGGGATGCCCTTGTTGCGCAGGGCCTCGGCCATCCGCTCGGTTTGCTCCGGGGGGACCACCACGTCCTCGAGGCCCTGGAAGAAGATCACCGGGCAGCTCATCCGTTCGGCATGGTTCAACGGTGAGCGGGCGGCGTAGAGCGCGCGTTGCTCGGGCCACGGGCCCACCAGGCCATCGAGGTAGCGGGCCTCAAAGCGGTGGGTGTCCTCCGCCAGGGCACTCAGGTCGGCCACGCCGTAGCGGCTGGCACCGGCAGAGAAGCAGTCGCTGAAACAGAGGGCCGCCAGGGTGGTGAAGCCCCCGGCGCTGCCCCCTTCGATCGCCACCCGTTTGGGGTGGGCCTGCCCCTGCTCGATCAGGGCCTGGGCCGCAGCGGCGCAGTCCGCCACATCCACGACGCCCCACTGGCCGTTGAGTCGTTCGCGGTAGGCCCGGCCAAAGCCGGTGGAACCGCCGTAGTTCACATCCACCACGCCCCAACCGCGGCTGGTCCAGAACTGAATGGCCAGGTTCAGGCCCGTGCGGGCCATGGCGGTCGGGCCGCTGTGGCTCTTCACCAGCAGGGGCGCTTCGCTGTGGCCACCGCCGGTTGGCGGGTAGTACCAGGCCTGGGTGGCCTGGCCGCCGTGGCCGTCAAACCACAGCTCTTGGGGCTGGCTGATGGCCTCCTGTGCAATCGGGCAGGGGGCCGCTGGTTGATGCCGCCAGCTCCCGGTCTTCAGGTCGAGCTCCAGCAAGCCCGAGGGGTGGGTGGGGCTGCTGGCGATGCAGGCCAGTTGGCCCGCCTGGGCGCAGAGCCCCGCCAGATCACTGCAGGGTTGCTCGAGCGGCCGCCAGCTTTGGTCCTTGAGCTCCCCGAGCTCCCAGCGGCCCTGCCGGCAGGCGAGGGCCAGCAGGCGCTCACCATCCCAGGCATGGGTGCTCATGCCAAAGACCCACTGGGGCATGGCGAATTCGGCCTGCTCGTGCAGCAGGGGCTGCCAACGGGGCGTCTCCAGCGCGTCCTGCTCGGCTGCGGACCAGCGCTCGAGGTTCCAGAAGCCGCTGCGGTCATTGGCCACCACCAGGTCGCGTCCGGCCCAGTTCGGCTGAAAGACCGAGATGGCCTTGGGATCCTCGGGAGTGCTTCCGGCAACGCGACGGCCGGGGCCCAGCTGGCCGGAGGCCTGAACGTCCGCCAGCCAGAGGCTGCTGCAGTCCCAGGGCATGGCCGGCTGCTGCCACTCCACCCAGGTCAGTCGCGCGCCGTTGGGGCTCAGGGCGGGATAGCCGCAGAAGTCCGCGGCCTGATGGAGCTCGACCAGCTCCCCGCCGGCCAGGGGTAGCGCCACCAGGTGGTCTTGACCGTCGCGCTCCAGAACGCCAATCCAGCGGTCCCGCTGCCGGTCGATCAGGCCGCCACCGAGGGCCCCCTCAAAACGCTTGCCCTGGGGCGTGAGCAGCCGCTGCGGTTCGGCCCCTGGTTGATCGAGATCCAGCCGCCAGAGGCAGCGGTCGGCGTCATGGACGAACACGGCCACGGCCTCTCCATTGGCGCGCCGGCCGATGGCGCAGGGGCCGCCGCCGTACTCATGGACGCGGCAGCGCAGGTTCCAATCCCCCGGGGTGCATTCGCGGGGCTCCTGCCCCTGGGCTGCGCGCCCCATCAAGGTGGTGCGCCCCTGTTCGTGGGGACGCTGCTCGAGCCAATAGAGCGCCCCATCCAGCAGCACGGGCTCTTTCAGGCTTGGGGTTTTCCCCAGCACCACCTCGGCGGAGAGGGGAGTGAGCGTGGCTGGTGGGGACAGGCTCAACGGAACAGGCCGATTAGGCCTCCTAGAATCGCTGTTCGCAACGCCGTTGAGGACAGGTCTTGGCCAATAGCTTCGCCAAGTTGGCGCGCTCGGCTGAGCTCTCGGGACGCCTGCAGGTGTCTAAGGAGCCCATCGAGAACCCTCCCTACGACATCCACAAGCTGGGTGATGAGGTTTTGCGCAAGCCGGCGCGACGCATCGGCAAGGTGGATGACGCGGTGCGCAAGCTGGCCACCGACATGCTCGTCAGCATGTACGCCGCCAAAGGCATCGGTCTGGCCGCTCCCCAGATCGGCGTGAATCAGCAGTTGCTGGTGATTGACCTGGAGTTGGAGGATCCCAGCAGCCCTCCTTTGGTGTTGATCAACCCGGAGATCACCTCCGTCGGCGGCGGGCTCTGCACCTATGAGGAGGGTTGCTTGAGCATCCCCGGGGTCTATCTGGATGTGGTGCGCCCCAGCGTGGTGGACGTCAGCTACCGCGATGCCTTTGGCCGTCCCAAGCGGATGAAGGCCGATGGCCTGATGGCCCGCTGCATCCAGCACGAGATGGATCACCTCAACGGGGTGCTCTTCGTCGATCGGGTCACCGACGAGGAGAAGCTCGTCGAGGGCCTCAATGAAAAGGGCTTTAATCGCTCCGACGTTCACACCATCGCCTGAGCCTTCGAGATGCCGATGAAACCCCTGGCGGGACTGTTTCTCGCCCTGGCTTGCGTGCTGGGTATTGCAGCCACTGGCTCGGTCTTCGAGTTGGCCTACGGCGACCCTGAGCTGGGGGTCAAGACCACCGGCACGATCTTGGGCCTGGCCCTGCCGGGAACGCTGATCAGCCTCCTGGTGGCGATCCGGATCAATAAGCCGGCCTGAGGGACTGGCGCCGCTGGCGATCACTTTTACGATCAGCCCCTGCCAACCCAAGCGACTCTGTGTTTTCTCTGGTCCGATCCCTGGCTGCCCTGCTTCCGCTTGCCGGCCTGATGGCTGGCGGCGTGCAGGCCAAAGCGTTGTTTGACGCTGTGGAGGTGGACCAGACCAAGTTCGTCATCGTCGCGGCTCCGATCGGCACCGGCGAACGGGCTCAGCTGAACATCTACGAACAGCGCAAGGACACCCGGCCCTGCTTTGCCCTGGCCGAGGAAGGGCCGGTCAAGGTCGATCCCCTGCTCTCCAGTTTTGACTTCACGGGGATCTGCAGCCGTTACATCGACGGCAATGGCTATTCCCTGCGGGTTGGGGAGGAGGACCTCGCCAGCACCTACCGCATCAGCGTTGTGCGCGAGAAGGGGGACAACGTGCTGATGGCGTTCCCCTCCAAGCCGAGTGCAGGGCCGGAGATGGTGATTGCCCGCAGCGGCGGCCACAGCCAAAACACCGACTACCTGCTGCTCCAGCCCGAGCCGGGCTGGAAGTTGATGCGGCGCCAGTTCGGTGGACGCAACCTGGGGCACGTGTACATCTACCGGGACAGCTGGCCGGTGGCGGAGCAGCCCGCGACCACCGGTGATCAACCAGCGCCTGAGGCTCCTGTTCCAGGGCTCTGGTGAAGAGCACTTGCTACCATCTTCAAACTGCAAAATTCCTAGATCGGTTTTATGACCCAGGTCACCGTCGGCGAGAACGAGGGCATTGAGTCGGCGCTGCGCCGCTTCAAGCGCCAGGTCTCCAAGGCCGGGATCTTCGCCGATCTCAAGCGCCTGCGTCACCACGAGACCCCCGTCGAGAAGTACAAGCGCAAAGCCCAACAGCGCCGCCGCCGCCGCTGAGCCTCGGCTTCAGCCCAAGCGTCCCTGCGGGAATCGGTAGAAACACCGATTCCCGCTTTTTCATGGCTACCAATGATGGAGAAGGTCTCCGTCGAGGTGCGCTGTGAAGCAGTTAATCAGTGCCATCAACCGCTGGTTTGGCAAGAGCGTGGGCAATGCCTTCGGCAATCCCCTCGAGGAGCGGCAGCACCTGCCCCCCAACGTGGGCGTTCAGCCCTATCGCGATACCCCGCCCCACAAGCACTAGGCCGTAAAGCTGCGGTAGGTCAGGGCCTCGGCCACGGCTTGGGGCCCGACCTGATCGTCGTCGTTGAGATCCGCGATCGTTCGGGCCACGCTCAGCAGCCGCTGGCCGCTGCGGGCTGAGAGCGCCCGAGCGGCCACAACCTGCTCCCAAAGGGCCAGAGTGTCCTGGTTGAACGCGCCCGTATCGCGCAGGTCGCGGGCGCTGAGCCTGTGGTTGCTCCCTGCACCTGGATTGCGCTGCTTCATGCGCAGGCGCGCCTGCTGGATGCGCTGGGAGGCGGAGGCTGTCGATTCCGGTGGCCTCCGCTCGCTGGAGGCGCTGTAGCCCTGCCGCAGGACCTGCGCGGGCACCCGTTGCATCACGACCTGGAGGTCGATGCGATCGAGCAACGGGCCCGAGAGGCGGCCCCAGTAGCGCTGGCGCTCGGATGTGGTGCAGCTGCAGTCGTGCTCCGGGTCGCCGTACCAGCCGCAGGGACAGGGGTTGGTGGCGGCCACCAGGCTGATGCAGCAGGGGTAGTGGAGCTGCTGCTTGGCCCGGCTGAGCCGGAGGGTTCCCTGCTCGAGCGGTTGCCGCAGTTGATTGAGCACATCGCGGCGGAACTCCCCCAGCTCATCGAGAAAGAGCACGCCCCGGTGGGCCAGGGCCAATTCCCCAGGCCTTGGGCAACTGCCGCCGCCCAGGAGTGCCGCGCTGGAGCAGCTGTGGTGCGGGCTGCGGAAGGGCCGGGTGCTGATCAATCCGCCCAGTTGCTCCAGTTCTCCTGCAACCGAATAGAGCTGGGTGATCTCCAGCTGCTCCGGTGGGCTGAGGGGCGGCAGCAGTCCGGCCAGGCTCTGGGCCAGCAGGGTTTTGCCGCAACCGGGCGGGCCGACCAGCAGGAGGTGATGGCCCCCGGCCGCGGCGATCTCCAGGGCCCGCCGGCCGTGGGCCTGGCCCTGGATCTCCTGCAGGTCCACGGGAATCGGCGTGGGCTGTGGTGTGTCGCTTGAGGGCTGCAGCGGGCCGGGGGTGTATTGCGGCTGCAGTGCCTCGAGCGCTTCGCACAGGCTGCTGATTGGGCGCACCTCCAGGCCGCTGACCAAGCGGGCCTCAGGGCCGTTGGCTTGGGGGACCAGC
>NZ_JAFMKL010000063.1:0-9675 GCF_017852955.1 Vulcanococcus sp. DEBay_Sum22DG08_74 | reverse complement strand
TCGGACCGTCGTGGATGCCGGGCTCGTGCCCCGCGGTGCTGGGGCGCTCTTGGGGCAGGTCAGCAGCTTTGCTCCAGGCTTGTCCCTGCACGAACCCCCGCCTGCGCTCGAGAAGGAGCTGAGGCAGGCCATCGCTGCATCCGGGTTGCCCAAGGGCCTCGCTGAGGCGCCTGGCCGCTGGCATCAGGTCCCCGTGGCCTTCAGCCGCACGGGGATTCCCTTAGCTGGGCCCCTGGCGGACGCCCCAGGACTGTTTGGCTTCAGCGGCTTCAGCGGTGGCTTCGCCCAGGTGCCGGTGCTCGCGCCGCTGCTGGCGGAGGTGCTCGCGGCGGGCAGCGCTACGGCGCAGGGGCAGTTGGAGCAGCTGCAGGTGTGGCAGCACTCCAGGTGAGCTCCGGGGTGAGTGGTGCGGAAGGATCGCGCGGCACGGGCAGCAGCTCGCGCAGCAGTTGGGCGTAGGTGATGTTGACCCCGACGGTGGCGTTGAGCCGTTGCACGAGGGAACTGATCAGGCGCTCCTGGGTGATTGAGAGATCCACCTCGCTGGAGAGTCCCGTTTGGTAGCGCAGCCGTACGTCGCGGAAGGCTTCGAGGGCCGCGGCGACCCCGCGCCGAGCTGAGGCCAATTTGGCCAGGCTTGCCTCATGGTTGAAGAAGGCCGCCTCCAGCCGCAACCGAATGGCATTGCGCCGGGCCGCATAGTCCTGTCCGGCGGCTTCGACGCGGCGCTGCAGGGCCCGGGTCTCGCCGCTGGTGGTGCCGGCATCAAACAGCAGCCAGCGGACGCTGAGGCCCAGGGACCAGTCGTAGCCACTGGTGTTCAGGGTGGGGATCACGGTGGAGCCGCAGCAGCCCCCATTGCTGGTGGTGATATTGAACTGATTGACGTTCTGGCCGTAGCTGCCGCCCCCGGCAAACAGGGCCAGCCGCGGCAACAGCTGGGCTGCGGTGGCGTCTTTCTGTCGCGCCAAGGCGGTTCGTGTCGCCAGGATTGCCTCGAGTTCGGGGTTGCCGCGGTAGGCCGCCAGCAGGCTCTGCTCAAGGTCCAGGGGCCAGTGGGGCATCACGGCGATGGGATCGCTGGCACTGGGGGTGACCGTGGCGGGAAGGTTCAGGACCAGGGCCAAGCGGCGCCGGGCGATGGCGCGATCGGCCAAGGCCTGGATCAGGGCCTCTTGGTCACTGGCCTCAATGGCGCGGCGGCGCAGGACATCGACCCGGGGCACCAGACCCGCCAATTTCAGATCGAGGGAGTCCTGCAGGATCAGCAGGTCATCGCGCACCGCGGCGTCCTGGATGCGGACGTTCTGATCGGCCTGCTGCAGCTGGTAGTAGGCCTCGCTGATGTTCAGTTGCAGTTGGCGCAGCTGGTTGCCATAGAGCTGCCGCTCCCGCTCCAGCACGGCTCGTGCGGCCTGCACCCGGGGCGTGCGGGCGAAGTCCAGGAGGGCGTAGTCCAGTTGCAGCCCGGCGGCGCCGACGTTGCTGGATTGGTTGAGGTAAGCCCCCCCTTCTGTGGGGACATAGAAGGCTCCCCCCGGCTCAAACAGGGGGCCCAGGTTGAGGTTGCCGTTGCCGACGGAGGCGGTGTTGTTCGAACTGATTTGGCCGGTGCTGCCGCCGGCGACCGCACTGATCCGCGGCCAGTAGGTGCCAAGGGCCGCCTGCAGTTCATCGAGGGAGGCCGCGACCCGCTCCCGTTGGGCGAGGAGCTCCGGGTTGTTTTTGAAGCCCAGGGCAAGGGCCTCGAGCAGGCTCAAGCCCTCAACGACTCCTTTTTGGAGCTGTTGGGGCGTCGGAAGGCTCAGGGGTGCGGGGGGAGCGGCTTGCCCGGGCTGCAGCTGTTGGCTGGGTGCCCGATTGGGCTGCAGCAGGCTGCTTGGAATGGGTGCCGTGACGGCTTCCCGTGGCGGAATTCCCTGGGGGTCGGGAGGGATCAAGGCATCAAGGACCCGCAGCTGCTGATCCAGGGCCCGCCAGCTGCGCTCGAGCTTCTCCACCTCGGGGGAGCTGGCTTCGATGTTGGGTTGCCCGAGTGCCAGCGGGCTGCACAGGCTCGCCAACGCCAGGCCGCCGGCCAGGCTCAAGATTCGGCTTGCCGCAGCGAGGCGCAACGTCCGGGGGAAGTTGTGATGCAGTCTGCCGAATCTGGCCAGAATCGCCTTAGCCCAGCATCCTGTCGCTATGTGGCAGCAACGGCGGCAACAGCTCCAGCAGGGTTGGGTTGGTCTGAGCGACCACAACCAAGTCGGCGTCTGCCTGGCGGGGGTCGGCGGGGTCCTGGCGCTCTGGGCGTTGTTCTGGCCGGTGCCGACCGAGGTGAGCGGTCAGGGCGTGTTCCTCTATCCCGATAACGCTGGGGTGCTCAATGCCCGCTCCGGAGGGCAGGTCCTCGACGTCAAGGTCAAGGTTGGCGAACCGGTGCGCAAGGGACAGGTCTTGATGACCCTCTACCTGCCGGTTCTGGAGAAACAACTGGCGCAGCAGCGGGGCAACCTGGCGCAGTTGGAGCGGATCAACGCCGATCTGGACCAGCGCGATCTGCGGCGGCTCGAGACCGAAAAGCGCGCCGTGGAGGTCGCCCTGGCGAAGTTGACGGACGACAGCGCCCGCTACGCCTCACTCCAGTCCACCTACAGCACGAAGCTCAGCAACCTCGACTGGCTGGCTCGCCGGGAAGTGGTGGCACCGCTCTCCCGCGAGGTGGTTGCCGTTCAGCAGGGCTTCACCAACACCAGCGTGGACCTCGATGCGGTGAAGATCCAGCGCAAGAAGGTTCTGACCGACTACGAGCAGGTGAAGCTCACGATCGAGACCGAGGCGCTGAATCGCCGCTACCAGATCGACGACCTCAAGCGGCAGATTCGCGTCACCGAAGCGCAGATCGCCTACGACGGGGAGGTGTTGGCGGGCCGGGACGGCAGCCTGCTCGACATCCAGGTGATCTCCGGGCAAACCGTCTCCACCGGGCAGCGCCTGGGCACCATTGGCCGCCCCCAGAAACCCGGTGCCAAGGCTCCGCCCCTACGGGCTGTGGCCTATTTCTCTCCTGCTGATGCCCGCCGCCTTCCCTTGGGATTGCGGATGGAATTGGTGCCGCAGTGGAAACAACGGGGGCGCTTTGGCGGGATCGTGGGCCAGGTCAGCCAGGTGCTGACCCTGCCGGCCACCGAGGACGACGTCTCCACCACCACCGGTAACCCCCAGTTGGCAAAGGCCCTGACCAAGGAGGGGCCGGTGATGCGCGCCGAGATTGAACTGGGCCGCGATCGCTGGAGCAATGACGGCTACCGCTGGACCCTCTCGGGCGGTAGCGGTGTCTTTCCGGTGCGCGATGGCCTGACCCTCAACGCCTACGGCTATGTGGAATGGCGCTCCCCCTTGAGTTATGTGCTCCCGGGGCTGCGCTCCCTCACCGGTGGCTATCGCACCCTCAGAATTGACGCCCTATGGAACCGTCCTTTCCTCAGGCAGCCCGGAACCTTGGAGTGAAGCTCAAGGCCTGGCGCTTGCCTCCCCTCCGCAACGCCCTGCTGCGTAAGGAGTTGCCCTGGTTGGTGGCCGAGGTGGTCTTGTTGTTGATCTTGTTCAACGCCAACGCCCCCGAGCTCTGGTTCTGGCTCGTGGTTTTGCTCGTGGTCCTGGGCTATCGCGTGGAGCGCTGGTGGGCCTCGAGGCCTGAGTCCTAGCGGGGCAGCACGCTCGACCAGGTCCGCTCGGCATCCTGCATGGCCTGTTCGGCCTGCCTGCAGAGCAGTAGCCGAGCGGCGATGCGCTCCAAGCGCTCAAGAGGGATGCGGTTGAGGTTGGGGTCCGCGAGTTCGCGGTTGAGATCCAGCCAGGCCTGGGGCAAGGCCAGCGCAGAGCTGGGTGGTTGCGGCAGGGTTCGCCGCCGGCCGCTGAACCGCTGCTCCCATTGTTCGAGCCGTTGGCCCAGGACCTGCAGCAAGGCCGCCTCGCCCTGATGCAGCCGCTCGATCAGGGCGCTGTCGTTGAGGGTCGGGGCCCGGCGCACCATGCCGCCAACCATCATGACCAGACGGGAGCAGGCGTCATCCAGGCACTGCACCAGCTGAACGCTGGGATGGCGGTTCGCCCCTTCCCCAAGTTCCAGGCTGAGGGCCGGGCGCAGGGCCCGCAGGCTGATCAGGCGAGCGCGCAGGCGCTTGTAGTCCTCAATGCCTGGCCCTTGCGCTTCGCTGTTCAGCAGGCGCTGGGCCAGGTCCTGGTAGGTCCGCCTCAGGTCGCCGAATAGCTCGCCGTACTGCCGCAGGACGGTATCGAGGCTGCGGGTCGGCCAGAACAAGCGCAAGCTCAGCAGGCCCACCAGCACGCCAAAGGCCGTCCAGAAAAAGCGCAGTGGAATCCAGGTCCCCAGGTTGGAGGAGTGGGAGAGCCAGCCCATCACCACAATCAGGCCGCCGACCTTGTAGCCGACCAACAGCTTGAGCCACCCTCCCAAGAGCCGTAGGGCCGCCAGGGTGATGGCGATGGCGATGGGCATCGGCACATCGCGCAGACCCCAGTAGCCCACCAGCAGCAGAACTGAGCCCAGCACGGTGCCGAGTAGCCGCTGACGGCCCAATTCGACCGCCCCGCCGTAACTGCCCGTCCCAACGGACACCACCGCCAGAGGGGAATAGAAGCCATAGGCCAAGCCGGTCATGGCGGCGAAGCCATTGCTCAGGCCGGCGGCCACCGCCAACCGCAGTTCGGCGCGGCTGATCAGCATGGCCGCCGGGCCAAGCTGCCCAGGCTGGCGTGCAGGGGCCTGGTCTCTTCCTCGAGGGCCAGCAACTGCAGCAGCGGGAGTCGTTGGCTCTGGGCGAGCTGTTGCCAGCGCTGCGGCTCACGCCGCGGTGTGGCCTGTGCGCCCCCCTGGAGTTGTCGATGCAGGCCGGCGATGCTCTGCTGCAGCGGCGTTGCTTGGGCAATGTCGAGTGGGGGCAGGCCTTCGATCAGGCGCTCCCAGGCAATCCAGTGGAACTGGACGATCTGCCAGAGCCGCAGGCGTTGCTGCCAGCGGCTGGAGCGCAGCCGCTTCTGGCGGGGGCCCCGGCGTTCCCGCTCCACCAGATCCGTCATCCGCATCAGGTTGCCGGTCAGGGGCGCTGTATTCAGTGGCGCCGGTCGCTCGTGTTGACCATCCAGCCAGGCCTGGTAGCGCTCGAGTTGCCCCTGCAGATCAGCCAGGAGGCGCTGGTCGAGGCTTTGCAACTCCCGGTAGCTATTGCGCGGCCAGAAGAGCAGTCCCACCCCCAAGGCCACCAGACAGCCGACCACGGTGTCGAGCCCGCGGTTGAAGACGTAGTCCCAATCGAGGGCCTCGTAGCGGGGAATCATCAAGAACATCACGCTCAAGGTGGCGGCGGTGCTCAGGCCCGATTGCCAGCCGAACAGGCGCAGGACCGGGATCATCAAGAGGATCGAGACCAGCACCCCCATCCAGCCGCTGAGGATCGTGTGGACCACAAAGGTCACCAGTCCACCGATCACCGTGCCCATCACCCGAGCGGTTGCGGCCTTGACGGTGTGGTCATCGTTGTCATCAACAACAATCACCACCGCCATCAGCGGATACCAAACAAACTCAATGCGCTCAAACCACAGGGCAATCGCTGCCGTGAGGAACACCGCCGTGAACATCTTCAGGGTGTTGCGCACCAGCAGTGCGTCCACGGGCCGCGGCGTTCTGGGTCTGCGGGGAGCTTATGGAGGTCTGAGCTGATGGGCTCAATCTTGTTGGCGAACGCCTGGTCCTCGACCCTGGACGTCGACCTGACGGTGCTGTTGCGTCTGGGGTTATCGGTCTTGTGTGGTCTGGCGGTGGGCTACAACCGCGCCCAGCACTTCGCTCAGCCCCAGACGAATCGGCTGCGGGTGCACGTGCTGGTCGGTCTCAGTGCTTGCCTATTGGTTCTGGCGGCGGGGGACCAACCCGATGCGCGCAGCCGGGCGATTCAAGGGATCGCCACGGGAGTGGGTTTCCTGGGGGCCGGCGAGATCCTGGTGGATCGCGGCGGGGAGTCGTTTGGAGGGCAGCATCCGCGGGTGCACGGCCTCACCAGTGCCGCATCGATCTGGTTCACAGCCGCCCTCGGGGTGACGGTGGCGGCATCAACGCCGGTGCTGGCGATCACTGCTTTGCTCCTGGCCCTCGTGGTGCTCTCTCAACACGCCAAGAGGCCCCATGTCTGAGACCAAGCCCGCGTTCTGGAGCCTGAAGCCCTGGTGGTGCCAGCCCTGGTCGATCCTGTTGACCGGTGTCCTGGTGATCGCCGGCAGCTGGCTGCTGTTGCACCGCTGGTGGATCAGCGCACCGGTGGCGGTGGCTGTGTTGGCCTGGTGGGGCCTGTTTCTTCTGCTGGTTCCCGCGGCTTACCTGGATGAGGCAGGCGAGCCCGAGAAGAGGCCCTAGAAGAGAAACTTGAAGCGCTCGGAGCTGCCGGCGGCTGCGGCCCCAGCGGCGGTGGCTTCGGGCCATTCGGCCTTCCAGTAGCTGATGCCCTCATGCATGAAGGGGCGGCCGCCGAGGCGCTCGGCGTTCAGCTCCGTGCTGCCCATGGCACTGATCAGGCCACCAATCTCCATCGGCCCGAGGTCCGTGCGCAGGTCCTTGCCGGCGACAGCGAGCAGAGCGGGGAGCCGCACCAGGCTCTCCGGGCGGGTGATCTGTTTGAACAGGGCCTTGAGCACCAGGCGCTGGCGATCCAGGCGGCCGATGTCCCCCATCTCGTCGTGGCGGAACCGCAGGAAGCCCTCGAGGTCTCGGCCCTTGAGGACCTGGCGGCCTGGCTGCAGATCGATGTGCAGGCCTTGGGTGTTGTCGTGATACCACATGCGCTTGGGCACGTTGACCTCAAGGCCGCCCAGGGCATCCCCCAGGCGCCGGATCACCGCCAGGTTCACCAGGATGTGGTGACGCACCGGACGTCCCAGGTGCTTGGAGAGCTCCGCCTTGACCGCATCGGGGCCGCCATAGGCGTAGAGGGCGTTGGCCTTCACCGGGCCAAAGCTGCTGGAGTTGATGTAAGTGTCCCGGGGCACCTGCAGCAGCTTGGTGACGCCGTTTTGCACACGCATCGTGTACATCACGTCGGTATTGCCGCCGCCGACGTCGGTTCCCAGGATCACCACATCGGCGTCACTGAGGCTGTTCCAGCTGCTGAAGGGATTGACCAGCTGGTGGCGCTCGCTCACCTGGGGACTGCTGAGGTAGTCCGCGACGGGAGAGGCAAGCAGGAGTCCACCACCCAACCCAAAGCCAATGGCCGTCAGCATCGCTGCGCGCTCATCGCGGCGGCGGGGCATCGGGCTGGCGGGGGCTGTTTTCAGGGTGGGACTCTTCATTCTCACAATTTATTTCTTTTTCTGCCGCCCATCTTGTGGTAACCCCTGCATTGGTGCCACTTCTTTGGCTGGTTAAAGGGCTAGGGCCTCGTCCTGCCGTAGCCCCGCCTGGACCCGCCAGAGATTGACGTAGGCCCCACCGGCGGCGATCAGTTCCTCGTGGCTGCCGCTCTCGACGATCCGTCCCTGGTCCATGACCACGATCCGATCGGCATGGCGCACGGTGGACAGGCGGTGCGCAATCACCAGGGTGGTGCGCTCGGCGGTGATTCGATCGAGGGAACGCTGAATTGCCGCCTCGGTTTCGTTGTCCACCGCCGCCGTTGCTTCATCGAGGATCAAGACGGGTGGATTTTTGAGGATGGCCCGGGCCAGGGCGATCCGTTGGCGCTGTCCACCGGAGAGGCGCTGGCCCCGCTCGCCCACCACCGTGTCGTAGCCCTGCGGCAGCTCCTCAATGAAGCGGGAGGCCTCAGCTAGTTGTGCGGCTTGCTCGATCTCGCCCCGCGTGGCCTCGAAGCTGCCATAGGCAATGTTCTCGGCCACGGTCCCGTGGAAAAGGAAGACCTCCTGGCTCACCAGGCCGATCGCCTTGCGTAGATCCCCCAGTTCCAGCTCTTCGATCGGTTGGCCATCAAGGCGGATCGTTCCGCCCTGCAGCCCATAGAGACGCAGCAGCAATTTGACGATGGTGCTTTTGCCTGAGCCCGTGGCCCCGACGATTCCCAGGGTGCTGCCGGCGGGGATCTCCAGGTCAAAGTTGCGCAGCAGCAGCTCCCTGCCGCTGTAGCCAAAGCTCACCTGCTCAAAACGGATCTGCCCGCGCACGCTCTGGCTGGGCAGGGGGCGATGGCCGCTGGGGATCGCGATCGGTGTGTCCACCAGGTCCAGCACCCGCTGGGTGGAGGCCATGGCCCGCTGGTAGTCATCGAGGGTGCGGCCCAGGCTGGTCAAGGGCCAGAGCAGGCGCTGGGTGATGAAGACCAAGAAGGAATAGGTGCCGACATCGATCACCCCGCGCCAGGCCTGGAGGCCGCCAATGACCAGGATTGCCAGGAAGGCAAACAGGATCGCGAAGCGAATCAGGGGGATGAAGGCCGCCGACAGTCGAATCGCCCGGCTGTTGCTGCTCTGGTAGGCACGGCTCTGGCTGCAGAGACGATCGGTCTCCCACTGCTCAGCGGCGTAGCTCTTGATGGTGAGCATGCCTCCGAGGTTGTTGGCCAGTCGGCTGGCCAGGTCTCCGGCCCGCTCGCGCACCTCGCGGTAGCGCGGTTGCAGGCGCTTCTGGAAATGCAGGGAGCCCCAGAGAATCAAGGGGATGGGCAGGAAGGAGACCCCAGCCACCGCAGGTGAGAGCCAGACCATGGCGCCCCCCACCGCCAACACGGTCGTGATCAGTTGCAGAACCTCGTTCGCGCCGTGGTCAAGAAAGCGCTCGAGCTGGTTGATGTCGTCGTTCAGGATCGCCAGCAGGCGGCCGCTGGAGCTCGATTCAAAAAAGCCCATCTCCAATCGTTGGAGATGGTCGTAGGCCTCCAGCCTGAGCTCGTGCTGCACCGTCTGGGCCAGGTTGCGCCAGAGCAGGGCGTAGAGGTACTCGAACAGCGACTCCGCGCTCCAGATCACAAAGGACAGTCCGGCCAGGACGCCCAGTTGCCCTGGGATAGTCGTCACCCCCCAGCTGGCCAGCCATGAGGTGTCCTGCTGCACCACCACATTGACCGCCAGGGCGATCAGCACTGGAGGAGCCAAGTCGAACAGCTTGTTCAGGACTGAGCAGAGTGCTGCGAGCCGGACCAAGCGGCGATGGGGCCTTAGGGCACGCAGGAGGCGGCGCAGTGGGGGTTGGGCTGGGGTCATGGCGCCATTCAAAGGCGCCGGGCTGAATTCAATATGAAGCTGCTCACTGGGAACTGATTTCTGGGTTTCACCAGCGTTAGAACCGTGGTGTCTCCAACAGGAGGGTGTCTATGACCCGTTCGAGATCGTTCCATCGCTTCCATCGCTGGACAGCCAAGCTGAGAAGGCGTTCCCTGCGCAGCGCCTTACCTGAGCCCAGGGAAGGCGAACTGCAGCCGATCCATCCCGTCTCCGAAGTCCGTTGCCGCGAGTGGCAACGGGATCAGCTGCTGGATCTGATCGAGAACGAGGACGTCGAAGTCGCCGTCTGACCAGCAAAAAATCCCTGGACGTGAGCCCATTGCGGGCTCCATCCAGGGATTTTTCTTTGGGCTTGGGGAGGAGTGGCGCCCTGGCATGCAGGGCGCGCCTCAATCACCAGCGGTTGTCGCCGCCGCCGCCGTAGCCGCCGCCGCCACCACC
>NZ_JAFMKL010000062.1:0-9820 GCF_017852955.1 Vulcanococcus sp. DEBay_Sum22DG08_74 | reverse complement strand
ATGCCCAGAAGATCGTTCTCACCTCCGTGCTCTCGACGATGTTCGTGCCGGTGATGTTCCTGGCACCCAGCTTCTGCACAGAAGCGACCGGTAACTGGCAGTCAAGCCTGGGCGCCTGGCTCCCGAGCGCGTTGGCCGCTCCAGTCGCCACGGCTGTCCCAATGATTGGGTTCGCCCTTCCTTGCGGCCTCTTTGCCTGGCTCCTCTCCAGGATCTGGATCAAGAACTAACGCTTGGGTCGGGGAGCTCCTTGAGTCCTGAGCAGTCAACCGGCTTCTGCTGACCACGAATGAATCGCTTGCGCTGAGGGCTGTCGTAGTCACCTTCGATCAGTTCCAGGAGATGTGGTTCAACCTCCCAGCCAGCGCGTAATCGGGTGCAGGCCTCCTCCCTGTCCATGGTCAGGACGACTCTCTCAGTCGTCGTCTGTTCTGATCTGGCTGCAGCAGCAGCAGGTCTTGATAGTCGGCAACGCACTCCAAGCACTCGCAAGGAACGCCATGGAGATCCCAGCGGTCCAGCGTGTAGCCAGTTAATGCGGCTTCGTCTTTGTGGAACTTGGTCACATTGAGGTGACGAAGGTCGAGTGAACGCTCTCGTGAATCACAGAGGGGCGCAGTCGTGCAAACCGCCCATGTCCTGGGGATCACACTGTTTTTGGTAGCCATTGCTCCTTGGTCGCTAGATGTCTTCCACTTTCAAGCCGAAGAGGGATGCAGTCTCTGCTGATCAAAATGGAGATCAGAAGAGCAAATGGACGAGGCAGCAGAAGCGATTGGACTGGCTGGGTTCGGCGGACTCAAAGCCCAGCAAGGCAATGAGAATCAAGCAAATGTGACCCACATAACTGATGGGCGTATCTTGAAAGTCAATTCATTCCTTGCGCTCACGAGCACCCAGCCCTGCAAAACGTGTAGCGATCCCGAAGCCAGTCTTTAAAATGCTTGAGGAAGTGCAAAACCTGTAGAAGCCTGGGCAATATTCATCGCGAGCTAGAGCAATGATCATTGTTCAGCGTTTTGACGCGGCAGGGCAAATATGGGTCGACGAGGTTGTGAGACATGCTTGGTGGAATGCGTACACCACCACAAAAGCCAGGTGCTGGGTTTCAGGGAGGAGTTACAGAATCGTGTCTGGACACAGCCGTGATGTGCTGCATGAGTTCCCGGTAGACGAGTACGGGAACTGCTGTCGACTGAAAGACTTGAGAGCTACAAAGAGCCAACTACATCCCTAAGGCACCAAGCGGCTAACCAGAAGTGAATGCAAAAGCTGGCGTCCTCTTTTCTGAGCAAAGAATGGAGGACCGGTGGCACCCGTCTTTTTTTGATCCCCCTCTCCGCTGCTGTGTCGCCTGAGCAGTGGCGTCCCGATCAACGTGGGTGCTTCTTCAGGTAGGCAAAAACCGTTTGGTCATGAGCCCTCGTCCAAGACTTGCGCCCGTGAATCGCAATCGCAAATTCAACAGCATCGATTTGCCGCTGTCTCTCGCGGTGCGATGCTGCATCGAGAGTTCGCATCATGCACTCGTTCATCAGACCCTAAAGCTGGCGTTCCTGACCTGAACCACCGCTGTCCTCAGTCATCAGTAAACAGTGCTTGAGGGAGCACAGGAAGCCTCTTCAGCACAAATGCATCAGACACCAGCAGATGAAATGCGGCTTAGGCCTACTTCACCTTTATCTCTCGCCAATCACTACGCTGGCACCAAAAGCGAGACCGAGAAATGGTGAAGACCCTGTCAGCATTCTTGATCACATTGGTTGCAGCATTGCTGCTCAATGTAGCGCTAGTTTCTCGACACTATGATCAAAAGCCGCGTCCATATGAACCCGAGAAAATAACCAGTGGAGACATAGTCCAGCTCAGCGTGCAGGAGTTACTCCCCCTAGAGATCAATCCAATCTTCGAACCTTCGACACGACGTCAACAACCAACCCAATAGCAGAAGCGACCAATACTTCGCATCTCCAGCCTGCGTCTTCCAATGCCAGGAAAACTGGCGATGACTTGGTTCTTTTCATGAACCCATCCGCTGCTGGATTGCCCGAGCAGCCGCTGTCATGAGCGTTGGACGAATGAGTGCAGTAGACCGACGCACCCTTGCGATCGGCCTGAGAAGCGGTGCTGTTGGCCTTGCCGTTGGCTATGGAGTTGCTCGGATCAGGCGCTGAGGATTGCACCCGCAACCCCACCTAGGCCATAACCGAGTTGGAGGCGCGGTGAAGACAGCGCTGTCCGAGCGGGGGCCCACCACATGGCCCCCAACAACTCGAACCTGAGGGTCAGCGTGCTGTTGCGCTCACCATCAGGCCTCCCCGTGGGATGGGGCTGGGCACCAGCTGCAGCGAAAGATCTTGATCCGGCTCCAGTTCAAGCTGAACCTGCTGCAACAAGCCAACGACCATCAAACGAATTTCCAATTCGGCCAGGGCTTTACCGAGGCAGACCCTCTCGCCACCGCCAAAGGGCAGCAGTGTTTGCCCAAACGAACCATCGAGATGGCGCTGCGGACGGAACTCCGTCAGGTCTGTGCCGCTGCTGGTCGCCGTTGGCGTGAGCGCCACCTGGATCACACTGTTCGCTGGCACGGCCACATCAGCCAGCTCAATCGCCTGCAGGCTGCGGCGAAAGAACCCACCCACCGGCGGGGTTTGCCGCATCACCTCGAGCACGGTGGCATCCAGCTTTTGTGACTGCACTGCTGTGGTCGCAGGCCACCCAGTGGCCATGACATCGCTCTGCAGCCAATCCATCACCTCCGGATGCAGCAGCAAGGCGCGAAACAAGCAGCTCAGCGATGACGCGGTGGTTTCGTAACCAGCGAAGAGCAGCAGCAGTAGTTGCTCCGCCAGATCGTCGTCCTCCAGAGGAATCCCCGCCTCATCCAGGCCACCACTGAGGAGATCGAGGCCACCTTGATTGCGGCCCTCCTTCAAGACATCTTTGATGCGCTTCAGCAACCGCTGGCGAGCTGCCAGGGCTTTGGCAAAGGGTGTGCCCGGTATCGCCAAGGGAATCGAGAACAGAGCCTTGGTCCAGATCTCAAAGTCAGCGAACAGGGCGTCACGGCGATCCGGATCGAGCCCCAACACCGTGGAGGCGATCACGGCAAAGGCGAAGCGGCGCATCCTCCCGGCCAGGGGAACTGGGCCACCAGCCGAGGTCAGCTCCTCTGCGAGCTCATCCACCAGGCCAGAGATCGATGGGGTGTAGCGGGCTAGGGCTGCACTGGAGAACAGCTGACCGACCACACGCCGGCGGGCCTTATGACCCGCTCCACTGCGGTTGGCGAGGGAACGACTGCCTAGCAGCTGTTTGACACTCTCAGGCCACCAGCCCTCAAGTAACTCGCCTTGGCGAAAGAGATCGTTGATCGCCCGTTCGCCTCGGATGAAGACGATGGGCTGGGTCAGCAGCTTGGTGGCAAAGACATCGCCATAGGTCTCAAAGCGCCGCTGGGCAAAGCTCGGATCGCCAAAGAAATCAAGGGTTTCCTTCAGGCCGCTCACCGCACCGGTGTTGGGCAGGGGCTTGACAGGCATGGGCCCAGGCGCGCGCAGGCGATCAACTTATCGATTGGATGACGGCGTCAGCCAGAGGGGACTGGGCCATCAACACCGGGGCCGGCTCCGTCAACGCCTTCAGGTAGCGACGACGCTGCGCGCTGTCCTCTGGACGAGCCTCCTGTTTCGCGCCATCCAGGCCGGAAGGGCGCTGTCCATTCAATGGCTGCCGCAGTGAAGTCAAAAAAATCCCCCTGCCCACCGGAAAGTGTCAGGGGTGAGCTATTCCGTCCCCCCGTTTCGGGGTTGAGTGAATCATCTGATTGATCGTCACGATCGCGATAGCCCCATTTGGGGGTAATTACACAGCAGGAGCCGTAGAGGTCTTGCGTCGTTGGACGGCGTAGACGGCAGCTCCTGCGGCTGCAACGGCCAAGCCACCGCTGACCGCAAAGAAGACCAGGGTCTGAAGAAGCAGCAAGAGGGCGCCCAGACCTGAGAAGGTCGCAATCCGAATCTTGGACTTGATCAGAAGGGTCAGCAACAGAATCACCGTGGCCTTCAGGCTGAGGATCTTGGCTCCAGCAATGGGGCAAAAGGGGTTGAGCAGCATGACGGACCGAGCACTCCACCCATGCTGGTGCAGCCATCGCAGGAGCGCGAGGACAGCAGCAAGCAACACCCTCTGCCCTCGGCACGCCCTGATAGCGTCCAGCTCACTCAGATGGGCGGCAATGCTGGCTGGACTCTTTGGCGTATTACTCGCAGCCCTCTCCTTCGTTCAAGTGCCTCAGTGGGACAACGACTGGACAAAATGCTCTGTGTCCGTCCCCGACACCGCATGCCACTGGTATGTCGTCAATCCGGACAACACCTTCGGCAAGGGGTTCAGCTGGATCACCGCTCCTAAATTGGATGTTGCGGCGCTGCAAGATGTCGCAGCACAACATGAATTCACCGTTCAAAACGGTTACCAGACGACGGTTGAACTGATGGATGCCACCTCTTCAGTGAAGTACGGAGACGACTACTAAGCCTCAAGACCATCCTCGGGCGGGAGGCAGGAGGATTGAATCACTCTTCAAGGCGCGACTTACACTCCCTTCGTCGAGCGATAGTTGACACCGCGGCGCATCAGATTCGCTTCTTGAGTTGTACATTGAAAGAGGGCGTGGTGCCTGTTAACACACCAGGTTTCATGGCTATACCCCCACGGCGAGCCGAGCTCAGATGACGCCTCATGCTGGACACTGTTCAGCTGCGCAAGAGAAATCTCGACGATGATCTGATCGTCTAAAGGATCAACGTTGTAATCGAGCACAGTTCCCCCCAGTGCAATGGATGAAGAGGGGCCTCTGCAGAGTGATGATCCCCGCGGAGAACCTTGGAAGCAAAGGATCCTCCCTATGCCTTGAGGTGGCACTCCTCAGTTATGGCCTGCAAAGAGGGAAAGGGCTATGAGCATTTGAACGGATGCAGAACTCCGCCAAACGATGCACGGCTCCAGAGGAGCCTTTGCTCAAGGCTCTAGAGATCGCTGCCCATTGAACCGACGGTCTCTAAAGGACCATGAAAAGCTGGCCCTGAATTGAGCGCAGGCAGGAGCTCAGGATCCAAAACAAGCCGCTGATAACGCTTGGCCTGCGCGGACCAAAGGTCATCATGGCTGCTGTCCAATACAAGTGACCGATCTCCGGCAACAGGAAGCAGAATGAACTGATCAAACACGTGAAGAACTCAATAGCAAAAAGACTTTTTGACGACAATCGGCACGCAAGAGGTAACGAGAAAACGAATGGTGCCTTGGAAAACAGCGGAGATATCAGAAAGAAAGAACGTTCTTCCCTTGTTGATCAGCCAAGAACAGGCCCGAGAAGCTCTATCCGCAGTCAGCGGGGAACCGCTCGGAACAATGAAGCCGTAAAAATCCTGTCCTTGGTCCAGACAAACCCCAAAGCGGAGAAAAGACGCTTGAACACTGCCGTCACGCGCCCGCAATGGGGATTGGAATGAACGGGCCGTGGTCGCTGTGGGCGACAACAAACCGATATCTGAGCCTTACTCCGTGTATTTCAGTCGATGTGAGCGGCGACCATGCAGTGAAGGGCCGACGCAGCACGCCTGTGATGTCAGAGGTCAACCTAACACCGCACCGACAACAACCTGACTCTGCACAAGGGGCATCAGCATGGATGTCAGCGGCCAAGTCAGATCGAAGGACAACGGAAATTCTTCTAAAGCTTTTGGAACCCAGCACCAGAACGGCCTATCAAGAGTGTGGTTTCTGTTGCCTCAGGCAATGCTCGGTTTTGATGTGACCGCCCAAACTCCCCACGGTGAGAAGCGGGTGCACCTGGTCGCCATCAACGAATCCGTGGCCCTGAGCCTGGCCAAACGGGCCTTTGGCGACCATCCCCTGAGCATTCGCACCTGCACCGGGCCAACCCGCCGGCAGCGGGATTCAATCCCCATCGAGGACTGAGTCGCCAACTGACGCCTTGCCAGAAAAAAGCGCCCCCGAAGGGGCGCATCCAGCACTTGCGGCAACGATCAGAAAATCGGCACCACAACCCGGCTTAAACCGGCCAACTGAGCCTGTTCAAGACGCTTGGCCTTGAGGATCTGGGCGCGGATAAGGGCGAGAGTGTTCATGGCATGAGCCTCGAGATGACAGCCCCGTTCCCTGCTGTCAAATCATGCATCCCCAAAGGGGACGAACGTCTTCAAACTGTAGCGACTGCTACCGCTCAAAAGTGTGCCCTGGTGTACTCGGTCCTGCATTAAGGATTGCAGATGCTCAATGGCGCGCGGCTCATTGCGCGCTGTTCTGAATGTTTAGAAGTGCCTTGCCATCTGCACTGACGGAGACCTCGGTGATCACCGCAGGAGACCGTCCTTGAGCCTCCCAGCCAGGAGGGCCGCCGGAAAACCGAAAGACGAAACCCAGGGCATCGGCTCGCATCAAACAACGTTGACGCGCAAGCGTTGTCGAAAACATGCAGGCCGCCGGCACGTACTGACCCAACCCACCGTTGAGTGCCACTGCTTTTGTCCGCGCCAGATTCATTGCACGCTGAAACGCTGGCCCCTCCTTCTGCAAACGCTCGATCTGATCAAAGGTCTGCTGAACGCCCTGTGCACTGGCCTGGATGGGCATCAAGGGCACAACAGACAGGAGCAACAAGGATTTAAAGAGAAAGCATTTCATCTTTTTCCCTGCCAGAACAGAAAGAAGAATGAGCGAACTCTGGTGCAAGCCAGACCTGGAAGCAAGCACAGAAAAAAGCGCCCCCGAGAGGGCGCTCAGATCACAAGAGAATCACCCCCGGATCACCAGAGACCGCGCACGGGCTGCTTGACCGGCTCGGGAGCTTCGGCGGTGTAAGCCGCGATGCAAGCCGGGGTGTTCATGTACCAGCTGAGCAGCGAGGTGGCCTGCTGGCTGTTCTCGATGCTGTTGACATCACAGACCTTCATCGAGCCCTGGAGGCGCTGGTCGGTGGGGAGCTGCTTCATCATCCCGTAGCTCGACAGCTTGCCGTCGGCAGAGTCGAGAATGATGGCGCTACGCACGGCCTGCAGGCTGTTCTGCTGGCTGTAGTAGGGGGTGTAGTTGTTCTCCTGAATGCTCTCCTTCAGGAACTGCTCGCCCTTGGGGGAATACAGGAAGCGAGCCACAGCGGCCACATCCACGCTGTATTGCTGCTGAAGACCAGTCTGAAGCTGCTCCCTGGACCAGCCGGACAGATCCGAGAGGTTCTCAGGAACGGGGTTATCGATCACCTCGGCACCGCCCAGGGGCAGCAGGGTGTTGGAGCGAACAAAGCCATAGCCGACAGCACGAGCCGTCATCCGTGGCCCGCCATGGGGAGGAATAAAAACGGCTTCCCCATAGGCAACTCCAGACTCATCCGAGGAGAGAGGCAAGGGGGCCTGGGGATTGGCCTGGGCCGAGAGGCCCAGGAACAAACAACTTGCACCGGCAAGAGGAACAATCAGTTTCAACATGGAAGGCAACTCGAGAAGGACTCTGCAAATGAACCCTTCCCGATATGGAAACCTCAAGAACGAGGCAGCTCAGATCAACTCTTTGTCTTTATTTTTGAACTCCAAGAGGCGCAGATAACAGACAAATTGGCTACAGAAAGACCGCAAAATGTAGCGAGAAGAACAAACGCGTCCCGGAAAATATTTTCCGCGAAAGAAAAGCATCAAGCCATCCAACCCCGGGCGACTCAATAGGCACGCGGCGCTTGCGTCATCGGATGTCGATCGGCGGCGTCTGCTTGCTGGTAATCCGCTCCACCTCTGCTGCTCGACGCACCGATCCCGCCTCGCCCAACTCAACCGGAAAGCGGTTGGTCTTGAGGTTGCTCTGAAAGCGCCTCCAGAAGGAGCGGAACTTGTCTTTGCAATGGGCAGCCATCTCACCTCTGTCGAAACAACGACTCAAAGAAAGGATCAGCCGATCACTGTCGAATGCTTTCGCAGCTCAGGCAATGGGTATTCAGGCCGATTGCCATTGGCTCAAGCAACCGCCGGCTGATCCAGCTGCCAGCAGCGGGAGCCCTGCGGCGTGAAGACGCAGAGGGTGCTCAGCTCCGGGCTGGTAACACGATACGTGCAGCCATCGGCCTGACTCTTGAGCATGGCCTGCAATTCAGCGAGCTCCCGCTGCTCGTGCTCCTCTGTCTGACTCCAGCCCTGGGGTGTGAGCAGTTCAATCCGGAACATGAAACCCTGCATGTGGTGGAGCACAAGCTCGGTCGCCCCAAGCCATTTAGGGGCAATCGACAGAAAAGCTTCGGGATCAAGCCAGCAGGAGTCACCCTGCCGGGGAACGGGGAGCCAGCCCCAGATGAGCAGCACTTGCGCTCCGCGGCCAAGGACCTAACCAACATCTCGATACCTATGAAGTGACCAAGCCCGAGGGCCACTTGATGAGTCCCATTGCCGACGTCGTCTTAATCGCGCTCTTCCTCTGGGCTGCCTTTGCCGTCGTGCGCAGGCGCACAGCACGCAAAGGTGGCGCCTAATCGGACCAGCCCTAAGCAGAAATACTCAACCAGGGGAAACGGTTCGACTTGAACCAGTCGACCGATCCGCTTCAGCAAAGGTCTTGCGATTGCAGGAGAGCCATGGGGTTCATCGCCGTCTTTGCCGCTTGCTACGCCGCGGGCGCGGCAGCAGTGCAACTTCAAAACACCGGCAAGGCCCGCGCCAAGAGCGCAGTTGGAATCTGGGAGACCGGCTCACGCTTCTCCGCCCTGAAGCAAAACAGCTACTGAGCCACCCCGAGAGCAAAGACCAATCCACAGCTCCAGCCAGCGCGAGACAGAATGTAAAGACTTCGTTACAGATCTCTCATGTCTCTCGGGGCTGTCTTTCTGAGCTCGCTCGCCACAGGGGTGGTCACCGAAGCCGAGGTGTCCTGGATTGCCTCCCACCAGGGTTCCTTCAACCGGCGTGAAGCGGCAGTGGCCCTACGGCTTGGGCGCCTGCTGGATCAAGGCACGGTCAACCTTGGCTGCCGCCTGGGTTAGCCCCATGTCGAGCGAACAAACCCTCGAATGGACCGAGGAGGAGACCCTCCAGTACTGGTGGTCCATGCGCCGAGCGATGGAATCAGCCGGTGACCGCTCCAGCGCGATCTATTTCCGCTCGGTGGCCATCACCGAAGGGGAACCGGACCCACTCGCGATTGAGATCAACAACCCAACCCGTTGACAGCCGCTCAAGACCAGGGCCATAACCGCTGAGGAGACGGGCGAGTGCATTCCCCCGTTGTCCGATCCGGGGGGCCTATTCCGCCCCCCAACCAACACTCCCCACCGGCCAAGCGATGCGGGAGCTGTTGGCTACGCGTCACACTGAAGCGAGCGTCCGCAGGGGAATGAAGCTCGACAAACAACAGCCTTGGGGAGTCTGGGCCTTTGTCATCGGCCTCAATCTCGTCGGATTCACTGGCTACTTCATCCTGCGGGCCATGGGGATCACCCTTTATTCGATCCACGCCCACTGAGCTCAGCCAGGCCGCTCTCTCGTCTCGAGCCACGGGCCTTGTCACCTGCCGAAATACTGCTGACCAGACGGAAAAAGAGACCCGTAGGACAACTCCTTCATGCCTTCCATCCATGGCAGAACCCAAGCGGATATGCCGCACCTCCCGCGGCTCCACGATTGATGCGGTCGGCAACGGTCGCTATCGCGTCTGCGATCGCAACCTGAAGTGTGCCGAAGTCGAAGGACTCTGGACGGCCTACGAAGCGCTCAAAGATCAGGAGTGCCGCAACCCCGTCGCCTGGCACCACTAA
>NZ_JAFMKL010000009.1:0-36048 GCF_017852955.1 Vulcanococcus sp. DEBay_Sum22DG08_74 | reverse complement strand
CAAGCTTCACCAGCTCATGGCCGTTGCGGGACTCCACCCAGCTGATGCCGAAATCCGAAACCAAAAAGCGCACCATGTGCTCATCGCCCAAGCTGGCGACGAAGGATGCGCCGTGGCCGTCCTGACCATCGCCGCAGACATAGCAAGTGGCGGCAATTCCCTGACGCTGCAGACCCTCAGCAAGAGCACGCAGGCTCATCACCAAGTCCTCAACAACGGAGCGGTACTGCTCAGCTAGGCGCGCGAACATGACCGCCGCAACTCAAGAATAAATCGATCCTAATCTTTTCTTCAGATTTGCGCGAGCAAGGATGTTCGCCCCCTGACGATTAACCGTCGGCCAGGGTCCACCAGCCCAAGGCGGGGCCGAGGAAGCGCACCGTCAGCCAGAAGAGCACCAGCGCACCAATGCCGATCCAGGCGCCACGGGTGGTGACGGAGACGAACTGCTCACCCTGGCGCTGGGTCAAGGGCAGCCAAGGAGCCAGACGCGGTGAGGTGTCCTTGGCCTTCTCGCTCTTCTTCTCGCGGGGGGGCAGACCCTGTTCCGAGCGACGCTTGGCCTCTCCCATTGCTGCTGTGCTGCGCGGCGCGGTCAGGCTACGGGGACTCGGCCACTTACGGGTTGGGGAGCAGTCGATGCAGGGCCACCCAGGGCTCCAGGGCCTCGAGCACCTGACGGCCCCAACCCCGGCGCCTCAAGCGGCCGTCAAGGACGGCCAGACGACCGCCGTTGCGCCGTAAACCAGCAATCGAGCGCTGCAGTCGGCCCAGGGCTTCAGGCAGCAGCAGCTCCCGGAACCAATCACGACCCTGCAGCCGCAGAGCCGCCACCCGAGCCGCCGTGAGCGGGTCCTCCAGGCTCGAGATGGGCAGGGTGGCCGCGATCAGCTGACAGGGCAACGGCAATCGCTGTTGATGCTCAAGCCACCAACTCCAGCTGCAGCAGAGGACGCCATTGGCCTCAGGAGCAGTGAGCTCATGGCCCACTCGACTGCCGAATTCCGCCGCCAAGGCACTGGTCAGTCCCAGCCTCAACCCCTCGTCATCAAGCACAACCACCGTCAGGCCGGCCTGCCCCAAGACCAAGCGGCGGCACTGATCCAGCAGATGGCTGGGGTAGTGGGGAGCATTCGGCAGGGCCTGCCCCTGGGGAGCAAACAGGGGCAAGGGATCCAGCAGGGGCGGATCCGCGAGGCTCACCTCCACCTGGGGCTCAATCCCGAGTCCTGAAGGGGCCGGTTGCGGCCAGGGGCCAACCACCACCAAGCCACGGCCGCTGAGGAGCCCGGGCATCACGGTGCAGGGATCCAGGGGCTGGCGATGCAGGGTCCACTGCAGCAGGGTTGGATTGACCGAGGCCCAACTGGTCCAGTCCTCGCCCGCGACGGAAAGCCACTGGGGCCAGGGCTCCGGCAGGGGAGACAGGACCCCCAGCAACTGCCGCAAGGGGGCCTCATCATCTGGAGTGATGGGAACCCGCTGATGGGGACCGCAGGGCCGGGCCAACAGCCGGCGACTCAAGCGTTCATGCAGCTGCAGCAGGCTGGGGGCAGCGGCGGGAAGGCTGCGGCGCAACTGCTCCCAGTGCTCCGTTTCAATCACCACCTCCAGGGCTTGGCGCAGCAGCGGCTGCAGCAGCTCCCCCTCCGGGACCACAAGCTGGCGATCCGCCAGTTGACCGCTGCGCCAGGCCGCCACCAAGGCGTCGTGCTGCAGCAGCCAGAGCGGTGCCGACTCCGGTGCCGTCGTGCCCTCCCAGCAGGGGAGGTTCAAGCCAACGGCCTGGAGCCGGGGCAACTCCACCGTCAACAGACGCTGGCGCAGAGCCGGGCTGACCACCAACGCCACGGGGCTGTTGTTGAGAGCCAAGGGCACCAACAGGCCCAGCAGCCAGCTGGGATCACTGCCGGGGGCCAGACGCACCAAGGTCTGATCCGAGCGCCGCAGGCTGCGGGCCACCAACCGGCTCAAGGTGAGGTGGTGGGGCCAGCGGGTTTCCCCCTCCAGGCGGAGGAGCGCCTTGAGCTGTTGGTGGGCCTTGGCTTCCAACATCGGGGAATCGTAGGAAGCTGGGACGAGACAACTGTTCAGCGATGACAACCCACTGGCGAGAGCGACCCATCGGGATCGTGGGCCTGGGGTTGATCGGCGGATCCCTGGGCCTGGATCTGCAAGCCCAGGGACTCGAGGTCCGGGCCTTGGTCCATCGCCGCAGCACCGCCGAGCGGGCCCAGGAGCGGGGGCTGGCCCAGAGGATCGACACCGATCCGGCGGTGTTGCAGGACTGCGGTTTGGTGATCCTGGCCTTGCCCTTGGATCGCCTGCTGGAACCAGACCCCAGCCTGGTGGCGGCCCTGCCGGCCGACGCCGTGATCACGGATGTGGGATCGGTCAAGCAACCGATCCAGGAGCGCTGGGCATCGCTGCACCGGCGCTTCGTGCCGAGCCATCCGATGGCGGGGACGGCCCAAGCCGGGGTGGAAGCGGGCCTTGCCGGTCTCTTTCAAGGGCGTCCCTGGGTTGCCACCCCCACAGCCGAGACCGATCCAGAAGCGCTGACGGCAGTGCGCGGCCTGGCGGAGAGCATCGGCGCCCACTGGCTGGAGTGCCCCGCCGCGGCCCATGACCAGGCCGTGGCCCTGATCTCCCACATGCCTGTCCTGGTCAGTGCCGCGCTGCTGCAGAGCGCCGACAGCGGCGGAACCGCGGCCCCAGCCCTCGTGCGGGCCCTGGCCTCCAGCGGCTTCGCCGACACCAGCCGCATCGGCGGCGGCAATCCCGAACTGGGCACCTTGATGGCGCGCACGAACCGCGCCGCCGTCCTCAGCGCCTTGGAGCAGTACCAACGGCAACTGCAACAGCTGCAGAGCTTGGTGGAGGGAGAGCAGTGGGAGGCCCTGCAGCAGGAGCTGGTGCACTGCCAGGCCCTGCGACCTGAATTCCTCTAGCTGCTGAGCACCAGGGAGCGCCCCTTGCTCTGCAGTAACTGGCGGCAGGCCATCAAGGCCGAGAGGCTCACCCCAGCGGTGCCCTCACCGGGATAAATCGCGTCGCCGCAGAGCCAAAGCCCCGCCAGGGGAGTCCGGCTGGCCAAGCCAAAGGGACCAAAGCGGCTCGGGTGCTGGCCCAGGCCACCGACAAAGCCGAAGGGTCGGCCCGTCCAGCCCGCAAACCCCCGCGGGGTAGCCAGCTCAGCATGGCGGTAGTCCTCCAGCCTCAGACCCAAGAAGGCCTCCAGCGCCGCCTGGATCCCCGCCATCGCCTGCTGTTTTTTGCGCTGGTACTCAGGCTCAGGCAGATCAAACCAAGGCTTAGCCGGGGTGAAGACACTCGCAATCAAGGTCGCCTGCCCCGCCGGGGCCCGTCCATCGCCCTCGGCGCTGAAGGAGAGAAAGACGCTGCCGGGGTCCTGCCAATCCAGCTGGGCATGCAGCCCCAGTCCCTTGGGCAGGCGATCGCGATCCACCGCGGCATAGAGCACCAAGGCACCCGATGGATCCGGGAAGCCGGCGATGCGACGGCCATAGGCCGCTGGCAGGGACTCTCCGAGCAGAGCCGGCAAGGTCTGAGGTGGCAGCGCACAGACCACATCAGCCGCCTCCAGCGCAAAGGGCTTCTGGCCTGGCCCCTCACCGCTCAGCTGCCAACCACTGCCGCCAGGGCGCATCTGGCTCAGCCGATGGCGCAAGCGCAGGCTCCCCCCCCTGGCCTCCAGGACCTGCTCAAGGGCCTGGCAGAGCTGCTGCATCGAACCGTGGAGGTGCCAAAGCCCAAGCGGCTCCTGGGCCATCGCCAACACCGTGGCCCCGTAGAGGGCCGCCGTCTGGTCGGCGGGCTCCTGGGAATAGAGGCGCAGCTGAAGATCCAAGAAGCGCCGCAGGCGCGCATCCCCCGCGCAGCCGCTGAGCACCAGCAAATCGGCAACCGTGGCGGTCGTGAACAGGCCACTGGCCAAGGTGCCGGCCCCCAGGGCCCCCAGCAGTTGGCGCAGATCCCAAAGCGTGCGCGGCGGAAGCACCGGATCACGGGCGGCGAAGGCCCAATTGCTGCTGTGCAACAGGGCACAGAGGGCCCAAAACCGTTCACTTCCTGGGAACTGGCGCTCGCGCTCCTGGCGCCATCGCTCGGGATCCCGCCAGAGGTGCACCGGTTCCTCAGCGGTGCTGAGCTGCACGCTGCAGCCGGGATTCAAGGGAGTGGCCTCGGGCAGAGGGACACCGAAATGGGCCATCAGCCGCTGATGGATCCCCCCCGGCTCAAACCCCGCCACCTGGGTTGCCCCCACATCAAAGACGTAGGGACCACGGCGAAAGGTTCCAGCGCAGCCACCGGTCTGGCTGTGGGCCTCCAGCAACTCCACCTGCAGGCCTTCTGCGGCCAGCAGTGCGGCTGCGGTCAGGCCGGCAATGCCCCCTCCAACGACTGCAACATCACAGGATTTGCCCATCGCGGCATGCTGGCAGCGCCCCTCCCTCCACCGCGTCGTGGCCATCCCGCAGGCGTTCTCAGACTGGATCGAGGCCACCAGCGGGGCCCGGCTGCTGAAGCGCTCACCGGTGGGTGGAGGCTGCATCCACAGCGCCTGGCGGCTGGCCCTGGCCGATGGGCAGGAGCTCTTCGCCAAAACCAACCGCGCCGAACTGCTGCCGGTGCTCGAGGCTGAAGCCCAGGGGCTGGAGGCCCTGGCCAGGGCCATCGAGCAGGGGCAATCGAGCCTGCGCGTTCCGCGGCCCTGCGGCCTGGGCCTCGCCGGCGGCGAAGCCGTGTTGCTGCTGAACTGGCTGGAGCTCGGCACGCCAACGGATCCAGCCCAGGCCTGGGAGGCCCTAGGGGCCGGACTGGCCCAGCTGCACCGGGGCAGCCTCATTGGCCATGACGGACGCTTCGGCTGGGAGCGCGACAACTTCATTGGCTCTGGCCCCCAAGCCAACCGCTGGGGAGAGACCTGGGGCGCGTTTTTTGCCGAGCAGCGCCTCAGGCCCCAGCTCAGCTGGGCGGCCGACTCAGGACACGCGCTTCCTGGAGCCGAGGCCCTGCTCGAGCGGGTACCGCTCTGGCTCGCGAAGCACCCAGCTGAGCCCTCCCTCGTCCACGGCGACCTCTGGAGCGGGAACGCTGCGCTACTTCAGGGCGGCGGCGGCGCCATCTTTGATCCGGCCGTCTACCGCGGGGACCGGGAGGTGGATCTGGCCATGGCCCAGCTCTTCGGCGGTTTCCCCCGCAGCTTCTTCAACGGCTACGAACGGGAATGGCCCCTGGAAGCGGGCCACCAGCGGCGGGTCGAGCTCTACAACCTGTATCACCTGCTCAACCACGCCAATCTCTTTGGCGGTGGCTACTGGCAGCAAAGTGCCGCCAGCATCACCGCGCTCCTGCACACCTGGCCGTAAGGGACTGAGTCAGCCCAGGTATTCCTTGCGCAGACCCTGGACCTTGTTGATCACGGCGGTGCGCTTGTCGCTGGTGGTGAGGTTTTTCCAGCTCCACTGACCCACGACCACCAGGCCCAGCAGCTCCAGCAGACCAGGAACCACAGGCAGCAGGTTGATGGTGTCCAGCACGCCCTTGATCAGGACCTGGGCGACGATCACGATCACCAGAACGCCCACACCCTTACCGATGCGGCCCATCTGGTTCCAGTCCACCTTGTCCAGGGTCTCGTTGACCTTGGAGAGCACCTCGGTGTAGCGCTCGGTGAAATTCGCGCCGGCCTCTTCTGCAGCTGGAGTTGCCGATTCCTTCAGATCGTTGCTGTCGTCGGTCATCAGGATGGGCTTGGATTAAAAACCTCGACACAAGGTATCCGGGTGACTGCCCAAGCGCCAGACCAGTTGCGCGTTGATGGTCATTGGCTGATGGTTTTGGAGCGCACCCTCAACGCCGCCCTGCCGGAAGAGGGTTGTGCTCTCCTGCTGGGCAAAACCAAGGGCAAAAGCCTGGAGCTGCATCGGGTTTGGCCCTGCTGCAACCGCTGGGAACCGGCCCGGGAACGGGACCACCGCTTCCTGCTTGATCCCCGCGAGCAGCTGCTCGCGCAGCGCTGGGCCCGGGAGCATGGGCTCCAGGTGATCGGTTCAGCCCACAGCCATCCCACCAGCGCCGCCATCCCGTCCCAAACCGACCGGGAGCTCTGCTTTGGGCCCACCTTGATGGTGATCGCCTCAGGCCTGGGCAACGAGCGCTGGCGGGCCTGGTGGCTGTCCGGGGATGACGACGCCTGCGAGCCCCGTGAATTGCCTTTGCGACAGGGGCTGGCCGCAGGGGACCAGCGTTTGGGAAAGTAGGGAGCTGGAAAGCGATCGGCACTCCATGCTTCCCCTTGACACCACCGGCATCGAGCTGAGCCCCGATGAGGTGGCCCGTTTTGCGCGCCACCTGATCCTGCCGGAAGTGGGCATGGAGGGTCAAAAGCGGCTCAAAGCCTCTTCTGTCCTCTGCGTGGGCACCGGCGGACTGGGCTCCCCTCTGCTCCTTTATCTGGCTGCGGCTGGCGTCGGCCGCATCGGCATCGTCGACTTCGACGTGGTGGATCACTCCAACCTGCAGCGCCAGGTGATCCACGGCACCAGCTGGGTCGGCAAACCCAAGATCGAATCGGCCAAGGCGCGAATCCTCGAGATCAACCCCCACTGCCAGGTCGATCTCTACGAGACGGCCCTCAGCAGCGAGAACGCCCTCGACATCGTTCGCCCCTACGACATCGTCTGCGACGGGACCGACAACTTCCCCACCCGCTACCTGGTGAACGACGCCTGCGTGCTGCTGGGCAAGCCCAACGTCTACGGCTCGATCTTCCGCTTTGAAGGCCAGGCCACGGTGTTCAACCTGGATGCCGAAAGCCCCAACTACCGCGACCTCTTCCCTGAGCCCCCGCCGCCGGGCATGGTTCCCTCCTGCGCCGAGGGCGGCGTGGTGGGCGTTCTGCCCGGAATCATCGGCGTGATCCAGGCCACCGAGGCGGTGAAGATCATCACCGGCATCGGCACCACCCTCAGCGGGCGCCTGCTGTTGTTTGATGCCCTGGGCATGAAGTTCCGGGAGCTCAAGCTGCGCCCCAACCCGGAGCGCCCGGTGATCGACAAGCTGATCGACTACCAGGAGTTCTGCGGGGTCGGCGGCACCGCACCCGGCCAAGAGGAAGCCGGCTCCGTCGAAAGCATCAGCGTCAGCGAACTGAAGACCCTGCTGGATGGGGACACCTCCGGCATGGTGCTGATCGACGTGCGCAACCCGCCCGAAGCGGAGATTGCGGTCATCCCAGGAGCCGAGCTGATTCCCCTCGACCACATCGAGAACGGAACCGCCGTGGAGCGGATCAAGCAGCTGGCCGACGGCAAGCAGCTCTACGTCCACTGCAAGCTCGGAGGCCGCAGCGCCAAGGCCCTGATTGCCCTCAAGCGCCACGGCGTTGAAGGCATCAACGTGGCCGGCGGCATCGATGCCTGGAGCCAAGAGGTGGACAGCTCAGTCCCCCGCTACTGATTGCAAGACCTCAGCCCGGGGACTCCCCGGGCTTTTTTCATGGTCAGCGCTCAGTAATCCACGCCGCGCTTGAGGTCCACCCCACGTTCGGCGTAGTGCTTGTGGCAGACCATCTCGGAGTGGACGCTGGCCAAATCGAAGTAGGCCGGGGGGTGCTTGCAGCGTCCGGTCAGGATCACTTCAGTCTCAGCCGGCTTGCGCAGCAGGGTTTGCACGATCGGCTCCACCGGAATCAACTCCAGATCAACGGTGGGGTTGATCTCATCGAGGATCACCGTCTTGTAGAGACCACTGGAGATCGCCGCACGGGCGATCTCCCAAGCGCGCTCGGCCTCGACGTAATCAATCGGCTGCTGCTGACCGCGCCAGACGATGGCGTCCCGGCCCGAGCGCAGGTGATCCACCAGATGGGGGTAGCTCTCCCGTAGGGCCGCAATCGCCGCGTCCTCGGTGTAGCCGTTGCCCCCCTTGAGCCACTGCAGGATCAACACCCTGTGGCTTTTGTCCTGGGAGATGCCGCGGCCAATGGCCTGCAGGGCCTTGCCCAGGGCACTGGTGGACTTGCCCTTGCCCTCGCCGGTGTAGACCTCAACCCCCTCGAGGCCCGCCAAGACCGGCTCACCGGTTTGCTCCTCGAAGGCCGGGGTATCGGGGCGCCGGTGGGCGCGCATCTCCGAGTGGAGGTCTGCAATCTGCACCAAGGAGCGAGGAGCGCCCCGACCGGTGACGATCACCTCCATGCCCGCGGGCTTGGCCGAGAGGGTGCGCACCACCTCCTCGGCATCCAACAAGCCGAGATCCAGCACGGGGTTGAGCTCATCGAGCACCACCACCGAATAGAGCTCGCTGGCGATGGCCCCCTTGGCGATGGTCCAACCCCGCTGGGCCTCTTGCACGTCCACGCGGGTGACCTCATCGGCGCCAAAAAATTCGCCGCGGCCGGTGCGGACCTGGTCGATCAGATGGGGGAAACCCTGCTGCAGCGCTTCGATCGCCGCGTCTTCGTCGTAGGAGCGACCGGGCCCCTTCAGAAAACGCAGCAACAGCACCCGGGTCTGCTTCTGCTCGCAGATGCCCAAGCCAATGGTCCGCAGGACGACCCCGAGGGCCGCCTGACTTTTGCCTTTGCCTTCGCCGTCGTAGACGTGAACCTGGCCGCGACTGCGCTCGCTGCCATCGGCGGCGGTTCGGATCCCAATGCCGCGTCCGGTGCTGCGACTAGTGCTGGCAGAGGTTGCCTGCGGAGCCATCGACGAGCCTCTTACCGTTGGATCCTAACGAGAGTGTTTTGAAGCCAGGGCACCCCATCGTTGAACAACTGGAGCCTCCCTTGGTGGAGGCCCTCGGGGCCCTGCGGCAGCGCATTGCGTCGCTTCCGGCGGCCATCGTCGCCTACTCCGGCGGAGTCGACAGTGCCTTGGTGGCCGCCATCGCAGCTGAACAGCTGGGCGATCGCGCCCTGGCGGTCACCGGCATCTCACCGGCCTTGGCGCCCCACCTCCGAGCAGAAGCGCAGCAGCAGGCGGCCTGGATGGGCATCCAGCAGCAGGAACTGCCCACGGCCGAGCTGAACGATCCGGCCTACAGCAGCAACCCAGAGAACCGCTGCTACGCCTGCAAGCGGGAACTCCACAGCGTGATCGCTGAACTGGTCGGCCAACTCGACGAGCAATGGCGCGGTGCCAGCGTTCTCGATGGCGTGAACCGCGATGACCTCGGCGACCATCGCCCCGGCATCGAGGCGGCGCGGGAGCGGGGGGTCTCATCGCCCCTGGCGGAACTGCAGATCGACAAAGCCGGGGTGCGTGCCCTCTCGCGGGCCCTGGGATTCCCCTGGTGGGACAAGCCCGCTCAACCCTGCCTGGCCTCACGTTTTCCCTACGGCGAAGGCATCAACGCTGAGCGACTGCAGCGGGTCGGCGCCGCCGAAGCCTGGCTGCGGCAGAGGGGATTTCAGGAACTGCGGGTGCGCAGCCAGGGGGAAACGGCCCGCATCGAGGTGCCCCCCTCAGCCCTGCAACGCCTGGTGGAGGAGCCCACCCGCACTGCCGTTGTGGAGGCCCTGCTGGGCCTGGGCTTCAGCGCCGTCAGCCTGGATCTTGAGGGCTTGGTGAGCGGAAAGCTCAACCGGGCCCTCAAGCGCTGAGCAACTCCTCAATCAGATCTGCCTTGCGCAGGCGGCTCACTCCGGAGAGCCCCCGGGCACGGGCCAGCTGCTGCAGTTGCACCACCGTCTGGCCCTCCAACTGGGTGCGCGGGGAGGGACGGTGGTCAAGCTTCGGTGGCGCGGGGGGAGCGGCGAGCGCCTGATCTGCGGCGGCGGGGACCCGGGAGGCCAGGGTCAACAGCGCCAAGCTGCCGCCGGTGATCAGCGCCGCCTCGATGGCAAAGGTGATCTCCTGCATGGGGGGAGAGATCGAGATTGGCGGCATTACAGCCAATCCTTCCAAGAGACGCCACTGGTGCACGGGCACAAAAAAGCCCCCCGCTGGCGGGAGGCTCGGTGTTCGATCGCAATCAGGCTGCGATCAGATCGGGTTCACGCTCGGCGTCGGCCACAGCCTCAGGGGTCTCGCGGCGGAAGCTCTTGAGCTTGTAGTTACCTGCGTTGAGCTCTTCGCTCAGAACGATGCAGGCCCGCTCGGGCATGGTGTGGTCACCGCAGGTGAACACGTCCACAGCGGCGTAGCCCGACTCGGGCCACGTGTGGATGGAGATATGGGATTCGGCCAGAAGGGCCAGCCCCGTCACACCCTGAGGTTGGAAGTGGTGGGTGATCAGATTGAGCAGGGTCGCGCCAGCACGCTTCGCAGCGGTGGTGAGGGCGTTCCTGATGAAAGCTTCGTCGTCGAGCTTGTCAGCGTCGCAGTTGTACAGCTCGAGGATGCAGTGTTTACCCACCATGTCGGTGGCACTGGGTGCTTGGGGGCTAGCGGAGAAGGTCTCAGCTCCAGTCCATCCCGGGTTGGGGTGGAGACAGGCTGCTTGGCTCATCAACGTGAGGCAAAGAGTTCAAGACTTTACTGGCCAGGGAGCACCATTCCTGCCTCAACGGTGACCACCTGAGAACCCTGATGCCAACCGCCGTTAAAGGCCCCCAGGTGGGTCGCGCTCACCAGGCACTGATGCCCCTGGCCCACGGCCTCCAGCAACAGCTCTTGCCGCCCGGGGTCGAGCTCCGCCAAGACGTCATCCAGCAGCAGCAGTGGTGGCTCGCCCCAGAGTTGATGCACCAGCTCGAGTTCCGCCAGCTTCAAGGCCAGGACCAGGGTGCGCTGCTGTCCCGCTGATCCATAGCGGCGGGCCGGCTGGCCGCCCAGCTCCATCGCCACCTCATCGCGATGGGGGCCGACGCTGCACTGGCCCAGTCGCAACTCCTGGGGGCGCTGCAGCAGCAACTGCTCCGCCAGGGCATCCCGCCAGGGGGCTTCCGCCTCCTCACCCTCGAGCTGACTGCCGGGGCAGTAGCGCAGACCCAAGAGTTCACGGCCATCGCTGAGGCGGTGCTGCCAAGCCTGGGCCAGGGGTTCCAGCCGCCGCAGCGCCCGCAGCCGCCGGCGGTGCAGCCGGGTTCCGATCAAGGCCATCTGCTGGTCAAAGGCATCCAGCAGCCCCTCAAGCTGGGACTGGGGGAACCCGCGCCGCAGCAGCTGGGAGCGCTGGCGCAGCAGGCGGCCGTAGCGACTGAGCAACTCGGCATAGACCGGCTCGAGCTGCAGCACCACCCGATCCAGCCACTGCCGGCGCAGGGCAGGCTCACCGCGCACGAGCTCCAGGTCCAGGGCGCTGAAACCGACGCAGCGCAGGGGACCAATCAACTCGTGCTGACGCTCCAGCACCTTGCCGTTCCGGCGGGCCTGCCGCCCCCCCTGCCGGCGCAATTCCAACTCCAGGCGATCGCCGCCGTCACAGTCGGCGGCGATCAACCCCTGCCGCTCCCCCTGCTGAATCAAATCCCGGTCGCTGCTGCAGCGGTGGGAGCGAAGACTGCCGAGCAGCTCGACCGCCTCCAGCAGGTTGGATTTGCCCTCACCATTGCGGCCAATCACCAGCAATCGCGGGGCCTCGAGGGTGAGGCTCAGCGCTCCGTAATTACGGAACTGACGCAGCTCCAGGCGGTGCAGCCGAATGGGTCTCTGGGGCCGTCTGACCAGTAAGGTAAGGCGGTGACGGTGGTCTGCTGCCTGCACACGACCCATCTGAGCAACAGATCTTGCTCAGGCCGCATGGGCATGTAGCTCAGTTGGATAGAGCATCAGATTCCGGTTCTGAGGGTCGGGGGTTCGAGTCCCTCCATGCTCGTGATCAGGTCCTAGACCCGTCACCGACATCACCCCGCTGCGGCGGGGTTTTTTTGTGGCCTAGAGGCGCAGACCCATGGCCCGAATACCGCCGGGGTCCACGACAAATCCGTTTTGCTTGAGCGCCTCGAGGGCCACGCTGGGGGCCGCCACCGAAATGCTGCATCCGGGCAATTCGCGCCGCAGCCGCGCCATGGCGGCATGGACGATCACCCGAAGCACCTGGGCCTGCTCAGGGTCTTGTGGATCCGCTGAGAGATCCCAAAGATTGGCATTGAGGGCCAGGTCGCTGGTCGCTCGCACAAAACCGACCAAGACACCAGTGGCATTGCGCACGCTGAACTGCCAGGCGCTGCGAGAAAGGGCCTGCTCGAGCCGCTCCTCCAGCCGCTGGGGATCCCCGCACTGCACGAGCAGTCGGTTGAGTTCTGCCCCACTGGGGGACTGCTGACCCTCAAGGCTGTAGCCCAGGGGCAACGCCGGCGGCTGGGGCTGCGAGCGGAAGGGGATCAGAAGCGAATCAAGCAAGGCCGCCGCGCCTCAACCGGTATTGCGCATGCCCGCGGCAATGCCATTGATGGTCAGCAACGCACCGCGCAGCAGCTCACTGCGGCTGTAGGTCCGGCCGTCGTCGCGGGCCGCCTCTTCGCTCATGGGCGGCTGGCGGTTCTGATCCCGCAGCCGCCGCAACAGGGCCACCTGCAGGAATCCCAGCGGGATGATCGTGCGGTTGCGCAGCTCAACCGAGAGCTGCAGGGCCGGATCCCCATCGAGCAGACGCTCATGGCCGGTGATGGCCAGGACCAGATCCCGGGTGAGCACGAACTCGCGGGCAATCACCGCGAAGATCTCCTCAAAGGCCTCGCGGGACTCCGGGCGTCCCAGGGACTGGACGTAGTGGTGGGCCAGATCCAGGTCGACCTTGGAGAGGGTCATCTCCACCTTCGAGATCAGCATCCGGAAGAAGGGCCAGCGCTGATAGAGCTGCTGGAACAACTCCATCTGACCGGGGTCCCCGCTGAGTTCCTCCTGCAGGGCCGTGCCCACACCGAACCAGCTGGGCAGCAAGAAGCGGCTTTGGGTCCAACCAAACACCCAGGGGATGGCGCGCAGGCTGGAGAGATCCTTGGCACCGCTCTTGCGCCGGGCAGGACGGCTGGAGATCTGCAATTTGCTGATCTCTTCGATCGGGGTGCACTGCTGGAAGAAGCCGACCAGATCAGGGTTGTCGTGGACGAGGGAGCGGTAGTGGCTGCGGGAGCGCGCCGCCAGCCGAACCATCAGCTCATTCCAGTCCGGCGTGTCATCCACGTGGCTGGTGACCAGGCTGTTCTGAATCACCGCGGTGGTGACCGTCTCCAGGTTGTAGAGCGCTAGCTCCGGCAAGGAGTACTTGGAGGCCAAGACCTCCCCTTGCTCGGTGATCTTGATGCGGCCATTCAGGGTGCCGCTGGGTTGCGCCAGGATCGCCTGGTAGGCCGGACCACCGCCCCGTCCCACGGAGCCGCCGCGGCCGTGGAAGAGGCGCAGGCAGACGTCATGGCGTCTTGCCAACTGCTGCAGAGCGATTTGGGCCTGGTGGATCTCCCAGTTACTGGAGAGGAAGCCGGAGTCTTTGTTGCTGTCGGAGTAGCCGAGCATCAGCTCCTGCAGCGGCCGCCCGTTGGGGCTGGAGCTCGCGATCAGCTGGCGATAGAAGTCCTCGCTAAACAGCCGCTCCATCACGCCAGGAGCAGCCTTGAGATCCTCCACCGTTTCAAACAGGGGGATCACCAAGAGGTCGGAGCGCTGGGCGGTCGGATCCACCAGGCCGGCCTCCTTGGCCAGCAACAACACCTCGAGCAGATCCGACACCGTGTGACTCATCGAGATCACGTAGGTGCGGCAGATGCGGGAGCCGAACTCCTGCTGCAGCCGTTTGACGACGCGCAGAACATCAAAGGTTTCAGCCGTCAGGGGGCTCCACTTGACGGCCGCAGGGATGAGCGGACGGCGAGTCTGTAGCTCAGACATCAACCAGCTGATCCGCTGCTCCTCGTCCATCTCCCCATAGGGAGTGGGCATCTGCAGGTAGCGAGTCAGCTCATCGAGGGCATCGCTGTGGCGGGTGCTCTCCTGGCGGATATCGAGGCTGGCCAGGCAGAACGCGAAGGTGTGGACCTGAGCGATCAGGTTGTCCAGGGGCTCACAGCTCAAGCCGCTGCCCTGCAGGCTTTCGTTGATCAGCTCCAGATCGGTGCGGAACTCATCGACCGTTCCGTAGTGCAGCTCCGGTGCGGGGGGAGCGGGCATGGCGCCCTGATTGCCAAAGTCGGGCTGGGCCGGCCGCGGTTCGTGGGGAGCATCCCAGCCGGCAGCCGCCTGCTGCTGGTTGCGGGCCAAGGTCAGCCGCAGCCGCTCAATGACGTAGCTGATTTTGAGGCGATAGGGCTCCAGCCGGTAGCGGGCCGCCCGCTCTTCGTAGACCTCCGGGAAGCGAAGGCGGTCCATCTCGAGGGACTCGAGCAGGGGAGCGCTGACCTGGCTCCACTGCATCGAAATACTCAGCTGATCGCGGAGGTCCTCCACCGCAGCCAAGTAGCGATCGAGCATCAGCTGACGCTGATAAGACGCCGTCCGCCAGGTGATGTCCGGGGTGACCGAGGGGTTGCCGTCGCGGTCGGATCCAACCCAAGAGCCAAAGGTGCAGAAGGCGTCGCTCGGGGGCAGAACATCGGGGTAGTTCGCACCAAGGGCCGTGCGAATCCGCTGGCGCAGCTGGGGCATCGCCTCAAACAGCACCTGCTGGAAGTAGTGCAGGGCGTAATCGACCTCATCGAGGACGGAGGGCTTGAACTGGTGCAGCTCGTCGGTGCGCCACCAGAGGCGGATTTCCTCCTCCAACTGCTGACGCAGGTTGTCCCGTTCCTCGGGATGCAGCAGCTGACTCTTCTGGAGCTGTTGGATCAGGGAGGCCACCCGGCGCTGCTTGTGGCGCACGGTGTGACGAACGATCTCCGTGGGGTGGGCGGTGAACACCAGCCGGATATCGAGCTCCTGCAGCAGCTGCTCGATCTGGGCCGGAGGAACGCCAAGGCCCCGCAGCCGGGTGAAGAGCTCTCGGAAGGTCGCGGGCGAGCTCTGGCTCGCCAGGGGCGGAACAAAGGGATCGCTCAGCTCTTCAGCGTGGTGGGGCCGAAGGCTGGCGAGATAGCTGTCCTCCTCGATGTGCTGCTCAAGGATGTTGACCAGCTGGAAATAGAGGGAAAAGGAGCGAGCGGCAGCAATGGCTTCAGCCAGATCCATGTCGCGGATCAGCTGCACGATCTCCTCGGTCGCCGCCTCGGATGCCTGATCGGGAGCGCCGCCGTCGATGCGGTTGCTCAACGCTTTCATCCGCAGCAACCGTTCCGCCTGGGGGGCAGGACATTCACTGCGCAGCACCGTCTGCCAGAGGTCCTCCACCAGCTCCAACCGATCGCCAAGGAGTCGGGTGACCCGAGGCTCAGCCGCAGGAGCAGAGGCTTCAGTTGCGGCGAGGGTGGGCCCCATAGAGGCGGTTTCGGCAGGGGTGCGCTGCATGATCATCCCAAAGTGCCTGCCTCGTTGATGGTGCTTTGCGCACCAAGACGGGTTTCCAACTGCTCGAGATCCGCTGCGGCCGAGGCAATCAGCTCTGCCACAGACGCGCCCTGGGCATGGGCCTCCAGCCATTGCATCGCCTGGTTGCCCTGGCTCAACACCTGCTGAAGCGGCAGCAGCAGCTCAGCCAGACCCAGCTCCCCGGCCAGGGACTGCAGACCGGCGAGCTCAGCGGCAATCCATGCGCGGGCCGTGATCGGCGCACCATCACGCCAGTGGCGGAGTTCAGCGTCCAGGCTGCTGCGCGCCGCCGCCTGATCATTGGCATCGGCAAGGGCTGCCAGGGCTTGGGGATCCAAGTCACTGGCCTGCAGCGGGTCGCAGGCCGCAGGATCTCGGAGGAGTTGGTGAATGCGCAGCTCCACAAACGCCGTCAGGGCCAACAGCAACTGGGGATCCGCCACCAGGTCACAGATGCGAATCTCCAGGCGATTGAGGTCGTAGGGGCGCCGCTCACCGTTGGGGCGTACGGAGGTCCAGAGATGGCGCACGTTTTGCATCGTGCCCAACTGCAGCTGCTGCTCCACCCAGTCGATGTAGTGCCCGTGGTTCAAGAACAGGGGCACCTGCTCAGGGGTTAGCGGGAACTGGAGCCAACGCTGGGAATGGGCGCCCGTGACCTGCCCATCGACGAAGGGCGAGCAGGCACTCAAGGCCAACAGCAAGGCCGCCTCACAACGCACCAGGCGGCAGGCCGCAAACAGCTGATCCGGATCGGTGAGCCCCAGGTTGATATGGACACTGGCGGTCACGACCCGGGTGCCGTAGGTGGCCTCGATGTAGGCGTGATAAGGGTTCTTCGGATCTGAGCGCTCAAAACGCTGGCTATCCCCGGTGCTCAAGGTGCTGCCCGGCAGCAGGGTCAGTCCCCGTTGGGCCAGCCAAGGGCGCAGTCGACGCCGGGGCTCCAGCAGCAGGGCCAGCTGGGTGGCGTAGCTGGCCGCAGGGGGGGTGATGTATTCGAGATTGCGGCAATCGGGCTCGGTGACAAACCCCTCGAGGGCCGCCGCGACTTCAGCCGAACATCCCACCACCGTCCCGTCGGGACGGCCGGTGTAGAGCTCGACCTCAAAACCCTTGAGCAACAGAGGGCTGCTCATGCCAGGCAAGCCAGAGCCTTCAGCATGCCCCGGGCTTTGTTGAGGGTCTCTTGGAATTCCGACGCAGGCACCGAATCAGCCACTAAGCCAGCACCGGCCTGGACCTGAACCCGCCAGCGACCGTCCCCATCGGGCAGGACGACCATGGTTCGAATCGTGATCGCCGTGTTCAGCGCCCCGCTGAGATCCATGGCGCCATAGACCCCGGAGTAGGGACCCCGGGCATCGGGTTCCAAGGCATGGATCAACTGCATCGCCCGGATCTTCGGCGCACCGCTGACGGTGCCAGCCGGGAAGGAGGCCATCAACAGATCCCAGACATCCCGCTCTGGATCGAGCAATCCCTCCACCTCACTGACGATGTGCATCACGTGGGAGTAGCGCTCAATCACCATCAACTCGCTGACGCTGACGCTGCCCGGCACACAGACCCGGCCCAGGTCATTGCGGCCGAGGTCCACGAGCATCACGTGCTCCGCGCGCTCCTTGGGATCGGCCAAGAGATCCTTCTCGAGCGCCAGGTCCTCCGCTTCACTCCGTCCCCGGGGGCGGGTGCCCGCAATGGGCCGCAGGGAGGCCTTCACCCGGCCACTGCCATCGGCCATGGGCTCGGCCTTCACCATCACCTCAGGGCTGGAGCCAATCAGGTACCAGCCTCCAAAGTTGAAGAAGGCCATGTACGGAGACGGATTCACCATCCGCAGGCTGCGGTAGAGCTCAAACGGCTCCCGCTCAACCGGCGTTTCCAGGCGCTGACTGATCACCAGCTGGAACACATCCCCAGCGGCGATGTGCTCTTTGGCCGTCAGAACAGCCGCTTCAAACTCATCGCGACTGCGGTTGCTGCTGGTCGGCAGATCCACCGCATCGGCATCCCGCCAATCCAGGGGAGTCACCCCGGAGGGCAGGGGCTGGTGCATGCGCTGCTCCAGCGCGTCCAACCGCGCGACCGCGGCGTCGTAGGCAGCGGTCGCGTCGGGTTCGTCGTGGAGATTGACGTAGGCCACGGCCGTGAGCTGACGCTTGACCTGATCGAAGGCCAGCAGGCTGTCAGCGAGCATCCAGCAGCCATCGGGCGGCCCCTCCGGATCGGTGGGGTGAATCGGAACGCTGGGCTCAATCCAACGAATCAGTTCGTAGCCCCAAAAACCAAACAGTTGACCCAGGGGAGGCAAACCCGGAACAGCCGGGGCGTCGTAGGCCGCCAGGGTGTCCCGCAACAGATCAAAGGGGTTCCCGCTGAGGGCGCTGCTGCGTCCATCGCGCCAGCGCTGTTCCGCCGACTCACCGCGCACACTGAGGGTCCAGAGCGGATCGCTGACCACAAAGCTCCAGCGGCCGATCCGCTCACCGCCTTCGACGGACTCCAGCAAGACGCCGTGGTCACTGCCGGCACCCACCTTCAGCCAGGTGGTCAGGGGCGTCTCCAGGTCCGCCGGCCAGGTGCGCCAGATCGGGATGTAATTGCTGCCCGCCTTGGCCTGGGCCAGAACTGTCGCGCGGTCAGGGGAGGGCATCACTACGACGACGGGCAGGCAAAAAAAACGGGGCGCTTAGCCCCGCCTTTATAGAGGTTGAAGCACCGCCCGTTGCTCGAAGCAGTGCAGGTCCTGAATCAGGAATCGAAGGTGTTCTTGCCGGTGAACTTGATGCTGGCGGGGTTGCCGTTCTGACCAATGCGGCGGGCGTTGTGGCCCACCATCTGACGACCCTCGTTCACCTTCTCGGGGAACACACCATCTTTGGGGTGCAGGAACTCGGTGTCACCGCCGGGGAAGATCCGGTAGATCTTGTAGTCCTCGATCCGGGGCTTGAACTTGGTGCGCAGCTGGGTGCCGAGGGCCAGGCACTGCTCCTTGCGGGCGAAATACATGAGGTTCTCGCCCTCATTCATGTGAGCCGCACCGCCGGTGGGGAGCTCAAAGACTTGCTCTTTGGCGCTGGTCCAGGTGATGGCGTACTTCTCTTCGGTCTCAGCGGCGTTGAGCAGACCGCCGGTGCTGCCGATGTACTTCGGGAGTTGACCGCTCAATGTCATGGCTGTTCCGGAGGGGGTGTCGGCAGACCGCAGACCGTTTCAAGCGGAAGCTAGCACCGTGTTTTGGGGTGAACTGGGGGTGCCGCTGCTCTCTTCACACCCGTCAACATTGGTGCCGGTTTTAGGCCACCGGGAAAAAGACCGTGAGGTCATTTCCAGAGCGCTCCGCGAGCCGTCCCCCCAGGCTGTGGAACAGGCGCTGGGTGGCCTGACGGCTCAGCTGCAGGCTGCCGGTGCCGGGGTTCCAACTCAAGACTGGGCCGACCCGCTCTTGCAGGTCCTGCTCACCCTCACCCGCGGGCAAGGCCGCAGCACTGAGGCGCAACTTCAACCGGGCCCCCGCGGGCTGAAGGCTCAGTTGCACCACCGCTCCGGCGGGCAAGCCGCGACTGAAGCGATCCATCAGTCCGCCTAAGACGGTTTCCAGCCGCGCTGGGTCGGAGAGGACGAACGGCAGCTCCGGCGTGAGCAACAGCTCCAGGTTCAGCCCACGGCGCTCCAGCTGCTGCTGCCAGCCGGCCTCAAGCTGACCCAAGAGCTGGGCGAGATCGGTGCGGGCCAGGGCCTGGGCCGGCTCATCGAGCACCGGCTGACGCTGCAACTCAGCCGCCAGAAAAATCAAACCGAAGCGATCAATCTGCTCGCTGCATTCCCCATCGATTTGATGCAGGCGTTTGCGCACCAACTCCGTGAGATCGCCGCGCCGCAGCAGCGAACGAATCAAGGTGCGAATCGTGGCCAACGGCGTGCGCACCTCATGGGTGAGGGCCTCGAGCAGGGCCAACTCACTGCTGGGGCTGGAGCTGCTGTCTGAGCCACTGCTGCGGTGCACCAAGGGCTGCAGGGTCAGGCTGGGGGCCATCGCCGCCAGCCGCTCAGCCAGGCGGGGCCAAAACAGCTGCGCCAGCTGCTCGTCGTTGTGCAGTCCACCCAGGGCCTGGATGGACTGGCGCAGGGCCTGCCCCTGGTGGGGATCGCTCTGCTGCAGGCGTTCATCGAACAGCGACAGCGCGGCAGAGAGGGTGGGCGGGTCAAACCGGACCACCAGTTGGCGCTCCTGGGCCGAGCCCACCAGGGCCATCGCCATCTGCAACTTCGGCGTAATCAGCACCAGCAGTGGATCCGTTCCATCGGCCTCCTCCAGGGCCAACCGCTGAAATCCACCACTGACCGACGGGCTGGCCGCCGCGGCCGGCAGCAAGGGGGCGTTGCTCTGCAGCAGGTCCTTGAGTTCAGAAGGCGCCCAGACCCAGCCCTGGAACTGCTGCAACAGGGAGGGTTCGTAGAGGGCGGGCAGGGGGGAGGCCAGCCAGACCCCGGGCTGAGCCCCCAGGGGCAGCAAAAAATCCTCCTGGAGGGTGGCCAGGGCGGCCCACCACTGCCGGCGCACGCTGTCCTCATCGCAGCGACCGGCGGGCATCTGCTGGGCCAGTTGACGCCGGAGCGCCTCAAAACTGCAGCCCAGGACTCCCATCAGCGGCGTTTGGCCGGTTGCTTAATGCCCCGGGCCACCGAGGCGCATAACCCCAGGCCGATGAAGTTCACCAACATCGCGGAGCGGCCGTAACTCAACCAGGGCAAGGGGATCCCGGTGATCGGCCCCAGACCGATGGTCATGTTGATGTTCACGACCACCTGGAACATCACCATCGCCCCCACGCCAATCACCACTAGGGACTCCACATCCGTGCGGGCCTGACCGGCGATCTTGAGCAGCCGCCAGATCCAGGCGACAAAGCCCAGAACCACCAACGCCGAACCCAGAAATCCCGTTTCTTCGCCCAGGGCGCTGAAGATGAAATCGGTGTGCTGCTCTGGGATGAAGCGCAGCAGGGTCAGATGGCCCTGGAGCAGACCGGTGCCGAACCAGCCGCCCGAGCCAATGCCCACGGTGCTCTGCAGCAGGTGGTAGCCGCCACCCAAGGGATCCTTGTTGGGATCCAGGAAGAGGGTCAGGCGATCCCGCTGGTGGGGCTGCAGAAAGTTGTTCCACAACCAGGGGGTCCCCACAGCGAACAACCCCTGAATGGCCACTACGGCCATCGGTGCCAGGCGTTTCCAAGGCAGCGAACGGGCGGCCACAACAGCCATGGCCGGAATCCAGAGCACCAACAGCCACGGGACGACCCCGGCGAGCACCGAGGTGACCACCGGCGAGATCAGGAGCACAACCCAGGCCCCCGGCATCCCGGACCAGAACATCATCACCAGCAGCACCGCGCCAAACACCAAGGAGGTGCCCAGGTCGGGCTGGATCAAGACCAGCAGCCAAGGGACGCTGATGGTCGCCACCGGCCGCACCAGGTCCACGGGCCGCTCAACGGGATGGCGCGACAGGACCTGCGCCAATAAAAGAATGGCCGCAATCTTGGCGAACTCAGAGGGCTGGACATTGAAGCCAGCGATGTTGATCCAGCTCTGGGCCCCCAAGGCGCTCACCCCGATCAGGCGCACCGCGATCAAGCTGGCGACCATGGCGCCATAGATCGGCCAGGTCCAGCGAGAGATGCGCTCCACTGGAACCTTGGCCAGCAGCAGGGCAATGACCAAACCCACAGCCGCCGTCACCCAGTGCTGGTACCAATCGGCGTAACCGGCCTGGCGCTGGGTGCTGGCGATCAGGAAGCCGGCGACAAAAATCATCGCCAGGGGGATCCACCACAGGATCTTGTCGACGCCGGCGAACCAGCGGCGCCGGCGTCCATCCCGTTTGAACAGCAGGCCCCCGCGGCGGCGATCCCAGAAGCCCGAGAGCGTCATCAGCGCGTGGCCACCGGGAGGCGGGCGGCCAGCGCGGCAAAGGCGGAGGCCGTCGCCGACTCCGGTGCACTGACGGTCACGGGCCGGCCGCCGTCACCGCCTTGAACCACCGCCAATTCCATCGGCAACTGGGCCAAGAGCGGCACACCGCTCTCATCGGCCAGGCACTGGCCGCCACCGGAGCCAAAGAGCTCGTAGCGCTTCTCGGGGGCATCCGGCGGGATGAAGGCCGTCATGTTCTCCACCACACCCAAAACCGGAACCCCCAGCTGCTGGAACATCGCCAAGCCACGGCGAGCGTCCTGCAGAGAGACCATTTGGGGTGTCGTGACAATGATCACGCCAGCCATCGGCACGGCCTGGGCCAGGCTGAGCTGGGCGTCACCCGTCCCCGGAGGCAGGTCAACCACGAGCACATCCCGCTCACCCCACTCGACTTGGTAGAGGAACTGGCGAATGATGCCGTTGAGCATCGGGCCGCGCCAGATCACGGGCTGATGGGCATCAATCAGCAGGCCCATCGAGACCATCGCGATGCCGCAACTCTCAATGGGGGTTAAGACCTGGTCGTTGCCGCTGCCCCGCACCTGCGGGGTTTGATCGGCCACGCCCAGCATCGTCGGGGCATTCGGGCCATAGATGTCGGCATCGAGCAGACCGACCTTGAGTCCGCGCTGGGCCAGGGCACAGGCCAGGTTCACCGCCACGGTGCTTTTGCCCACGCCCCCTTTGCCACTGCTGACGGCGATCACCTGCTTGACACCAGGAATGGCCTGGCGCTCAGGACCACCGCCTCCATGACCAGCCGCGCCGATGGGAGCGCCCCCCTGGGAGGGGGCCTGCGGGGTCGCCTGGGTCAACTCGATTTGAACGTCATCAATCCCGCCGAGCTGGAGCAGGGCACCACGGGCATCGGCGGCGATCCGGTCCCGCTGGGAGCTGGCGTATCCGGGCAACGCCAGCTGGAACACGACGCGGTTGTTCTGGACCCGAACCTCTTGGATCCACTGCAGATCCAGAAGGCTGCGGCCGGTGCCGGCATCTTTCAGGGGCTCGAGGGCGGCGAGGGCCTCTTTCAGGGCCTGGTCTGCGCTGGCCATCGGGCGATTACACGGTGCTCCGGATCCTAAAAGCGTTGGCCCAGAGAGGCATCCCCAAGGTCAGGGCCCGGCGGGATCACGAACCCTCTCGAAAACTTGTGCAGCGGTGGGTCGGACTGAAAAGGTGGTCCGATTCCCCCTGCCCCACGGCGCGAGCATCGATGTTGAAGGGTCTGCTGTCCCGTGCCAAGGCCAAGCTGGCGAGTGAGACCTCGGCAACCTCCGGCGCCGTCGCCCTCGAGGCTCCCCCCGCCAACTCCCGCGAGCGGGCGCGCGCCCTGGTGATGGGGCTGCAGGATTCCATCTGCGCTGGCCTGGAGCAGTTCGACGGCGGCGGGCGCTTTGAAGAGGAAAGCTGGATTCGCCCCGAGGGCGGTGGTGGCCGCTCCCGCGTGATCAAAGGCGGCCGGGTGTTTGAGCAGGGCGGCGTGAACTTCTCCGAGGTGGAGGGCACCGAGCTCCCCCCCTCGATCCTCAATCAACGGCCCGAAGCCAAGGGCCACCGCTGGTATGCCACCGGCACCTCGATGGTGCTGCACCCCCGCAACCCCTTCATCCCCACCGTTCACCTCAACTACCGCTACTTCGAGGCCGGTCCCGTCTGGTGGTTTGGCGGCGGTGCTGACCTGACCCCCTACTACCCCTTCCTGGAGGACGCCAAGCACTTCCACCAAACCCTGAAGAACGCCTGCGACAGCGTCAATCCGGCCTACTACCAGGTGTTCAAACCCTGGTGCGACGAGTACTTCTATCTGAAGCACCGCGATGAGACCCGGGGTGTGGGCGGGATCTTTTACGACTACCAGGATCCGCGCGGGGTGCTTTACAAGGGCCAGGCCCCCGAGGGACCGGCTGCCGCCGCAGGACAAGGGGTCGGCCCGATCCAGCAGAGCTGGGAGCAGCTCTTCAACCTGGCCAGCGCTTGCGGCAACGCCTTCCTTCCGAGCTATCTGCCGATCGCTGAAAAGCGGCAGCACACCCCCTACGGCGAGCGGGAACGTCAGTTCCAGCTCTATCGCCGCGGCCGCTACGTGGAATTCAACCTGGTGTTTGACCGGGGCACGATCTTTGGCCTGCAAACCAACGGCCGCACCGAGTCGATCCTGATGTCCCTGCCCCCCTTGGTGCGCTGGGAGTACGGCTACAAAGCCGAGGAAGGCAGCCGCGAGGCCCTGCTGACCGATCTGTTCACCAAGCCCCAGAACTGGCTGGGTGATGACTCACTGGTTGGTCGCTGCCAGCCCCACGGCGCCGTGAGCTGAGACGGGAGGTGGAGCCGCCACCAAGCGGTGGCGGCCCAAGCCGGCCTCCAAGGCAGCCACAACCCGTTCACTGATCACCGCCAAGGCCTGATCACGGCTGCGGGGATTGCGCAGGGCAGGCTCCAGGGGAGCCTCGAGCTTCCCGATCTCCAGCAGGGTGATGCCCCGTTTGGGACCACCCAATCCACCTCGAAAGCGCAGGGGATAGCCGCCAAAGGCGACCGCGAGGCTCTCATCCAGGGAGCTCAAGGGGCGATGCAGGGCCGGGATGACCCCCGAGCCGATGCCATCGGGGCCATAGGCATCGAAATGGATCTCCATCGCGTAGCCGCCGGCGGCGGCATGGGCCTTGCCCACGCTCCAATTCGTACGCGGATCATCGCCATCGACGATCGTGCGCGCCGGAGGGTCATAGAAGCGGATGTTCAACCCCCGCTGACGGCCCAGCTGGACGACACGGCGTGCGACCTCCAGATTCCAATAGAGCTCGTCGCGGATGCCCTGCTGCATGGGCTTGGCACCACGGATATCGACCGAGTAGCCGGAGGTCCCGGATCCCGGAATGGCCTGGGAGTCAGCGTGGCCAGCCATGACCAGGATCGGGGTGGTGCTGGCGACTTGCCGGACCCCAATCCAGTCCCGTCCCAAGCGCCCGCGCGGGCCGGTCAAGGCATCGGCGGCACCGGGAGCTGGGGCCGGAGCCTGCGCGTCAGCGGCCAGGGCCAAGCTGGCGGCAGCCAGGCTGGCCAACAGCAACGTGCGGCGCCGGGGAAACCTCATCGGCCCATCCTGGCTCAGATCGGCGAATGCAACAGATCGCCCACACCAAAGAGTCCCAGCTGGGGCCCCATCTCCTGCTCCAGGGCGATCAACTCATCGCGATGGGCCCGCATCTGCAGCGCACTGCCGGTGGCCTCGTCGTGGCTGATCAGGCGCAATTCCACGGTTTCAGCCCGCGCCGCGCGGCGGCGATAGACCACCCCAGCCAAGGGACCCAGCAGGGTCAAGAGCAGGGGCCACCAGGCCAGGGCGGGCAACAGCTGACAGAGCACCAGGCCCAGACAGGCCGCACCGACCCCTCCCAGCACAGAGAGCAACAGCGCCAAGGCGCCACTGGCCTCCACCTGACCGGAGAACTTCAGCAAACGGCGCTCCGGGTTGGCCTCCTCGGCCACCCAGCCGCGCCCCTTCAGCCACTCCGCCAGGGCCGGAAGCACCTCGAGCGGAGGCTTCGAGGAGCGGATTTCAACAACGGTCGTGCGGTCCTTACTGGCGGCCCGCAGAAAGAACACCAGACCGACAACCAGCAGCAGGGTGAGGGGCAGGGTGGAGCCCAGGGCCTGGGGCATGGCTGCTGGCGTGAAGATTTCGCTCATTCTCCTCGAGCCAGTGGCGCCATGGCGGCATCAACTGCTCAGCGTCGCCGCGCCGGGTCTCGAGAAGATGCAACATCCGCCGCGGCCGCCCGCGGCTAGGGCAGCGCTGGGCGTAACTGGCGATCGTGCCGTCCTGATCCAAAAAGCCCAAGGCCTGCTGCAACACGGTCTCCGACAGTCGCAACTTGGGATGGGAGGCCGAGAGGTCCTGCATCAGGGCCGTCGGGTAGGTGTCGGCCTCGAGCAGCCGCTCCAAAATCCAGCAGACGGCCAACTCCAAACTCAAGTGCTGGACAGGCGGACGCTCAAAAAAGGCCCGAATGGACTCCAGACCAGGCCGTGGGGGCAAGGGACGAGAACGCATTGAAGGAGAGGGGCCACGCGCTGACCAACTGCTAGCGCGATCTCACTTTGATACGCAAAAGCGACAGATGATCTTGAGATTTGCCGTCGGTCCGCGACGATGGATCGCAGTTGAACCATCCCCCCTTGAGCAGCGCCGCCTCCGCCGTCTCCGCCCCTGCCGCGGGATCGAGCCCTGCTCGCTTTGCCGTCCTGGATCACGATCTGAACCCTGAGTGGCGCGCCCTACTCGGGGCCTCCAGCGCACTCGCGGTGGACACCGAAGCCATGGGCCTGATCCACGGCCGCGATCGCCTCTGCCTGGTGCAAATCAGCGACGACCACGACAACGTCTGCTGCATTCGCATCCACCGCGGCCAAACCGAGGCACCCCTGCTCAAAGAGCTGATGGAAGCAGCCGGCATCGAGAAGGTCTTTCACTTCGCCCGCTTCGACGTCGCCGCCCTCGCTGAAGGCCTGGACATCCACGTCAGCCCCATCTTTTGCACCAAGATCGGCAGTCGCCTGGCCCGGACCTACACCAACCGCCACGGCCTCAAGGACCTGGTCAACGAGCTCTGCCACGTCGAACTCGACAAAGGGGCCCAGAGCAGTGACTGGGGACGGGTTGAGGAACTGAGCGAGTCCCAGCTGGCCTATGCCGCCAATGACGTGCGCTATCTCCTAGCCGCCCGGGCCCGCTTGATCGAGATGCTCGTGCGCGAAGAGCGGCTGGATCTGGCCCAGCGCTGCTTTGCCTGCATCCCCGTGATCTCGGATCTGGATCGCGGCCGCTTCGGCGCGATCTTTGAGCACCGCTCTTAAGGAAGGGGCTCAGTCATCCCCGAGATACATCTCCTCCTCCTTCACCGCCTCGAGCAGCACATCCAGGAGCTGGCGGGATTCCTGGCCCACGCCCTGGGCCTCCAGCAGGAGGCGCTGGGCGATCAGCAGACGCCCCTCGTTGTCGCGCACTCCCTCCTTGGCCGCCACCAGATCCACCTTGCGGCGGGCCGAAGCCAGGCTGATGCTCAAGGCACTGGCGAGCTGTCCGCAGGCTTTTGCGTAGTCCTTGTCCTGGGGAGCTGCCATAGGGGCGAAGCAACGCGGCGGTTGATCAAGCCCCCATCATCCCGTTGCGCCGTCCGCGCTCCCCAATAGGCGCTCCTCGATCGCCCGCGAGAGGGCAACGCTGCCGCCCGCCATCCCCATCCGCTGGGTCCCGATGGCCCCCAGCTGCCGGGCGAGACCCGGGTCACCCAGGAGCAACTCGGCCCGCTCCGCCAGGACGGCAGAAGAGCGGCAGACCGCCACGGCACCGCCGAGCAAACGGCTCTGGCGCTCCGCAAACCCCTGCTTGAACTGGGGCCCGGGGCCAGGCAACGACAGCGCCGGAATCCCGAGTCCAACGAGCTGCTCTGTGGCCGTTCCCGCAGAGGCCAGGCCCAATTCCGCCCAACAGGCCCAGCGCGAAAAACAACCGGGGCCAATCAACAACAAGCGGCGGCCGCAGGCCCAGGCCGCGGCCGCCCCCAGCTCCGCCAGGGCCTCTGGAGGCTCGATGGGCTCGTAGCCCAGGTCCAGCAGCAGCGGTTCCCATTCATGGGGAGCCGGGCGTGAGCCGGTCGGCGCCAACACCAGCAGGGGAGCCCCGCTGGGCACCAAGGCGAGGGACTCCAGCAGGCGCTTGAGGTTGCCCGCCGCCTCGGGCATACGACTGCCGCCCAGCAGCAAGACACGCCGCCAATCCCGCAGGGCCAGCGGCAGGGTCCCCAGATCCAGGCCGTCCATCATTGGATTGCCCGGGGCAATGGCCGCTACGCCATGGCGCCGCAGCCCCCGCGCCGTCAGGCGATCCCGCATCGCCGCCAGACGGCAGCGGGGGCCTGCCATCAGAGCCCATTCCCAGGGGTCCCACTCACTGCCCTTGAGCCGGTGATACAGGGCCGCGATCCCCGGCGCGCCGGCCCAGGTGTAGTCGCTCTTGGGGGTGCCGATGAAGCCATAGGGCCCGCCGCCAGACCAGGCCAGCAGCAGGGGCAGCAGATCCCCCACCGCCAAAACGGGATCACCCGCCTTGCCCCAACGGCGCACAAAGCGCCACTGCCGCAGGGTCAAGCCCAGAACCCCAGCGCCAAGATCCGCCAGGAGCCCCCTCAGGCTCTGATTGCTGAAGCCACCGCTGGGCAGTTGACGGCGCGGCCCCACCCGGCGCAGCAGCCCCTGCTCCTCAGCCCCCCGGTAGACGGCACCCTCTCCGACCATCGGCAGCACCGCCACCTCGATCTCGGGGCGCCTCTGCTTCAAGGCCTGGATGACCCGCAGGGCGATCAGGTCTTCCCCATGGCCGTTGCTCAGGACCAGCAGGCGGCCAGGCATCCCGTGACTGATACGATCCGTCCCTGGGAGTTTGCTCCCAAGCGGCGGCATGGCCAAGTGGTAAGGCAGAGGATTGCAAATCCTTTACCCCCAGTTCGAATCTGGGTGCCGCCTTTGAATCGCGCTCGCGGGTCAGGGCAGATCGGCTTCCGCTGACCAGCGTTCGCCGAATTGCGTCTGCGCATCGCAACGGGCCTGGGGGCCATCGATGTCACAGGTGCCAGCCACCGGGAAGGTTTTCGGGAAGCCCACCACCAGACCGCGGGGGTTGAACTGGGCGAGGCGCAACAAGCGCACGCGCAGCAGCACGGAGCCATCGAGCTTGCAGACACCATCGCTGCAGCGCAGGGGCTGCCCAGAGCTCGCCCGCTCCCCCACAAAACTCACCTCCTGGAGCAGGTCCTGCTGGGGCACAGGCGCCATCCAACTGAAGCGCAGCACCGATGGGTTGCGCTGATCCAGGCGCACGCTGCTGCAGGGCCCTGGAGCCTGGCCAAACAGGGTCAATTCACAACGCCTGGGCTCCACCTGCCAACGCCCAAAACCCTGTTGCTTCTCCTCAGCCGCCAGCACGGGAGCAGCGGCGCCGAGGCAGAGGGCCACCAGCAGCAGACGCGCCACGCTCAATAGCCGGAATCCGCCACGCACATCCCGATACAGACCAAGCCATTGCTGGCCGTGCGGCCGCAGTGACCGCAGAGCACCGGATCCTGCTCCTGGCGCGCGGGCGCGGACTCCTCAGCCTGGGGCGGCGGATCGCTGGTCTGGGCAGCCGGGCTGGGCAGAGAATTCAGCACAGTGCAAGTCCGCGATGGCTCGATCATGACAAGTGAGGCGGACCAACCGGGCATCGGCGTTGGCACCTGGGCCTGGGGCAACCAGTTCCTCTGGGGCTATGACCCGCAGCGGGACGACGCTCGGCTGGAGCAAACCTTTCAGCGTTGCCTGGCACTGGGCTTTCGCTTCTTCGACACGGCGGACTCCTACGGGACCGGCCGACTGAATGGCCGCAGCGAGATGCTGCTGGGGCAATTCGCCATGCGCGCCACCCCCGACGAGCGCCAGCAGCTCTGCATTGCCACCAAGTTGGCCCCCTTCCCCTGGCGCCTGGGCCGGCGGGGCTACGACCGGGCCTTTGCCGCCTCCCAGCGGCGCCTGCAGGGCCAAATGAAACGGGTGCAGCTGCACTGGAGCACCGCCCGCTACGCCCCCTGGCAGGAACCGGCGCTGATCGATGGCCTGGCGGACCTGGTGGAGAGCGGAGCGGTCCCCAGCCTGGGGCTCTCGAACGTGGGGCCCAAGCGGCTGCGAACCATCCACCGGACACTCCAAGAACGAGGAATTCCCATCAGCAGCCTGCAGGTGCAGTTCTCGCTGCTGGCCCCACAACCCCTTGCAGACGGGGGGATCGTGGACACCTGCCAGGAGCTGGGAATTGAGCTCATTGCCTACAGCCCCCTGGCCCTCGGCCTGTTGGGCCGCAGCGCTGGGGACCCCAGACCGCTGCCCCAAGGAACGCGCGGCAGCCTCTTCCGCCGCCTCGAGAGCTCCCTGGCCCCCTTGCGCCAAACCATGGAGGAGATCGCCAACGGCAGGCCGGGGGGCTTAGGGGCTGTGGCCTTGAACTGGTGCAGAGCCCATGGGGCCATGCCGATCCCCGGGCTCAGAAGCAGCGATCAAGTTGAGCAAGCCGCGGCGGCCCGGAGCTGGAGCTTGAGCAGCGATGAACGGCGCAGCCTCGATGCCCTCGCGGCCGCGCGCATGCCTGCCAATCCCTTTCAGAGCGCCTGAGGCCTAGTCACCACCCATTTCAGGGGAGGGATCGGGGGTGAGCACAACGGTCATCTGCTCACGCTCCGGTGCCTGGGGGGTTTCGATCCGACGGACCATCGGCACGACACGAGCCCGGGGGGGCTCAGGCGCGACCGGCTCAGGCGGCGTGACCTCCTCAGGCTCAGACGCACCCTCGTCACAGGCGGAGAGCGCCTCCTGCAGCAGCGAATCAAAGGTGGCACCAGGCAGACGGTGCCGGGCGATCTCCAGGAAGGCGCGGGCCAAGGATTCGCCAGCCGCAGCCTTCAGGGCCGGGTTGGTCCGGCGCTGCTCCTGCTCCTCCTCAACGGCACGGATGAAGCGATCCGTGACATCCCGCTTGGTGGCCGCACGAATGCGCGTCTCCTGCTCCTGGGGGTTGAGGCTGAGCTGTTGATCGAGTTCCTCAAGGCGCCGGCAGAGGCTCTCCATCACCTCCTTGGCTTCCTTGCCCACATGGGCGAGCTGGCCATCGGAGAGGCGAGGGAGGTCAGCAACGAAAACCTTGCCGTGGTCCCTCAGGGTCAAGAAGGTGGGCCGGACGTTGCTGCGACCGGAGTAGGGCTCGCGGCGCAGGGGACGATTGGGGGCAACCGGTCCAGCGGAGCTGCGGCGGCGGGTGATTCGCCCGGAGTTACCTACAAATGCAGCAGAAGATTGCGCGTTGAAAGACATCTCAAACAACCCTATAAACAACAGAACCTTGAACAGAAAGAAATCTGAACAACGGCCAATAGAACTGAATTACGGAACAACCACAAAACAGCTTGCGCGGAACCTAGGCAACAACTCAGGAGAAGGTGCCTTGTTCGTGCATGACTGAAGCAATTTGGCAGGTCTAGGCCGCCGGTTCAATACGGCAAACCCGCCAAGGGCTCTGCCCCAGCCTCGCCGGCCTCAACACTGCCCAGCAGCCAGGCGCGGTGCCCCGCCTCCTGGCAGACCGCGATCGCCCGCTCCACCTGAGCCTCAGGCAGCACAAGCGCCAGCCCCACCCCCAAGTTGAAGGTGTTCCAAAGATCCCGCTCTGGGACCTCGCCCTTCTCCTGCAGCCAGCGGAAGAGCGCGGGGCGCTCCCAGCTCCCCGGGTCAATGCGGCCATGGACACCGGCAGGCAGGGTCCGCGGGAGGTTCTCCGGAAGCCCGCCCCCCGTGATGTGTGCCATGCCGTGGAGCGCCAACCCGTCCTGGAGGAGCCGCTGCACCAGTGCCGGGTAGAGCACGGTCGGCTCCAGCAGGGCATCGAGAACCGGCAGGCCAGCCCCCTCCAGCGGGGTGGAAGCGGTCACTCCATGGGCCTCGAGGATGCGGCGCACCAGGCTGAAGCCGTTGCTGTGCACACCGCTGCTGGCCACAGCAACGATGCGATCACCGGCCTGGACGCGGCTGCCATCAATCAGGTCATCCTCATCGACCACAGCCACACAAAAACCGGCGAGGTCGTAGCGACCAGGCCCGTAAAAGCCAGGCATCTCTGCGGTCTCACCCCCCAACAGGGCACAGCCGCTCTGGCGACAGCCATCGGCAATGCCCTCCACCACTTCCGCCATGGCTTCAGGCGTGAGCTTTCCGGTGGCGATGTAGTCCAGGAAAAACAGGGGCTGGGCGCCGCTGGTCACCACATCGTTGACGCACATGGCGACCAGATCGATGCCGACGCCGTGGTGACGGCCGTGGGCCTGGGCCAACTCCAACTTGGTGCCGACGCCGTCGGTCCCGGAGACCAACAGGGGCTTTTTGATCCCTTCAGGAATTCGGCAGAGCCCGCCAAACCCGCCCAGGCCGCCGACCACCTCAGGTCGGCGGGTGGACTCAACACTCGAGCGGATGCGCTCCACAAAGGCGCGCCCAGCCACCACATCAACGCCAGCGGTGCGGTAGTCCATGCCCTAGACGGCCGATCACTTCTCTGATCCTGCCCCGTCAGCCACCCCCAAGACCCAAAAACAAGTGGACAATTCCAAAATTGCACCACATTTCAATCAGTCGCACTGATGAAAGCCATGACTCCTGCTGATTAAAGAGTCGCAGCGCGTTGTCGCTCAACCCAGGCGGGAAGAGTGTTTCCCAGTGAGATTGCCAATCCTGATGAATACGACCACGCCGAAATATCAGGGAACGTTGATGCAAGTCCGACTAACTTTTGCCAGACCTTCTCAGTTCCAAGGAACACCTCAGCGCATCAGCTACAGAAACCTCGCGTTTTTGACGCTGATTCCAACGAGTTGCAATCCAACCAGTCGCCGCTTCGCGACTAGGTGTTCCGGTTGTTATGCGTCGTCTTTCTCTACTCGGCGGATTCGCACTCCTGCTCTCCGGCAGCAGCAACGCCAATCCGGTCTTGGCCACCAAGAGCCCTGCGATCCCTGAGATCCCAGCGGCCAAGTCGGTTGCCCTGCGGAACGTCGAGACCCCAGGAGCTGAGTCCGAAACCCTGAAGAAGCCCGCCGCGCCGGCTCTTCCGATCGCGGTTCGCTCCGTCAGCACCGGTGAGGCCAGTTGGTACGGCCCCGGTTTCTACGGCAATCGCACCGCCAACGGCGAACTCTTCCGCCCCGGCACCTTGACCGCGGCGCACCGGACCCTGCCCTTCGGCACCAAGGTCCGCGTGACCAACCTCTGGAACGGCCGCAGCGCCATCGTTCGCATCAACGACCGAGGCCCCTTCCATGGCCGCCGGGTCATCGATCTCGCCCACGGTGCCGCCAGTCAGCTGGGTCTGATCTCCAGCGGTATCGCCCAGGTGAAGCTTGAGGTGCTGCAAGCTCAGTAGGGATTCAACCCTTCGCTGTGCAGCTGCTGCGAACCCGCGCCGAACTCGAGGCCTGGCGCCGGGCCTGCGCTGATCGCAGCTTGCACTGCGTCCCCACGATGGGGGCCTTGCATGGGGGCCACGCCAGCCTGATCCGCCGGGCCAAGCAGCCAACCCCAGTGGATTGCAACCCACTGGTGCTGACCAGCGTGTTCGTGAACCCGCTGCAGTTCGGCCCCAACGAGGACTTCGCCCGCTACCCGCGCTGCCTAGAAGCTGATCTGCAGATCGCCCAGCAAGCCGGAGCCGACGCCCTTTTCGCACCCAGTGTGGAAGAGGTCTATCCCCAGGGGGAGTGTGAACTCACCCGCGTACAACCGCGGCCTTCGCTGCAAGCGGGACTCTGCGGCCGACACCGAGCCGGACATTTCGATGGGGTGGCCACGGTCGTCGTACGCCTGCTGGCCCTGATCCGCCCCCAGGTTCTGCTGCTGGGCGAGAAGGACTGGCAGCAACTGCAGATCCTCAAGAGCGTCGTCCAGGATTTGGGCTTGCCGGTTCAGGTCTGGGGTTGCCCCACCTTGCGCGAGGCCGATGGCTTGGCCATGAGCTCCCGCAATCGCTACCTCTCCAGCGACGAGCGCCAGCGCGCCTCCGCCCTGCCCCAGGCGCTGCAGAGAGCCGCCCAGCGCTGCCTCGGGCAGCCGGAGCTCGAGCTCGCGCCAGTGCAAGCGGAGGTCCAACGGGCCCTGGAGGAGGCCGGCATGGTGGTGGACTATGTGGAGGCGCTGAAGCCCCAGAGCCTCCAGGCCCAACCCCGTCTGGGGGGACTGACCCTGCTGGCGGTGGCTGCCCACTGCGGCCCCAGCCGACTGATTGACCACGTCTTTCTCATGAGCCGAGCCCCAATCGTTGCCATCGATGGCCCTGCCGGCGCCGGCAAAAGCACCGTGACCCGAGCCTTTGCCGAACGGCTGGGGCTGATCTATCTGGACACCGGGGCGATGTATCGCGCCGTGACCTGGTTGGTGCGGGACCGCGCTGTCGACCCCAGCAAGGCTGAGGAGGTCGCTCCTCTCCTGGCCGATCTCGATCTGCAGCTCAGCAGCACCTCCAGTGGTCAACGGGTGAGCGTCAATGGCGTGGATGTCACCGATGCGATCCGCTCCCCGGAGGTGACGGCCCAGGTCTCTGTCGTTGCAGCCCACGGCTGCGTGCGCGAGGCCCTGACCCAGCAGCAACAGGCGATGGGCGCGCGCGGCGGCCTGGTGGCGGAAGGCCGCGACATCGGCACGGCCGTATTCCCAGATGCCGAACTCAAGGTCTTTCTGACCGCCACCGTGAGCGAGCGGGCCCGGCGCCGGGCCCTCGATCTGGAAGAGCGTGGTTTTGAGGTGCCGGAACGGGCGGATCTGGAAGCGCAGATTGCCGAGCGCGATCACCTGGACTCCACCCGGGCCGTGGCCCCCCTGACCCAGGCGGAGGATGCCCTTGAGCTGATCACCGATGGCCTGGCCATCGACGCGGTGATTCAGCGGCTCGTGGATCTGTTCCGCGAGCGCGTTCCCCACGACGCCTGGCCAGACCCCAACTAGTCCCGCGTCAGGGTCTCCAGCAAGCCTGAACAGGCGTCCTCGAGCAGATCGAGGACGTGCTCAAAGCCCTGCTCACCGCCGTAATAGGGATCAGGGACTTCCTGGTCGCCAAAGCGGCGGCAATGGCTGGTCATCGGTTCCACCAGGGCCAAACCGGGGCGGGAGCCCAGCTCCGCCGCGAGGGCGCGAACGGCCTGCAGGTTGTCGTCATCCATCGTCAGGATGCGATCAAAACTGCTGAAGTCGGCCAACTCGATCTGGCGGGCGCGGCTGGGGAGGTGAATGCCGCGGCGCTCGGCGGCGGCGCGCATACGCCGGTCCGCTGGGTGACCGACGTGCCAGCCGCCGGTGCCGGCACTGTCGACCACGAAGCGGTCCTCCAGACCCGCTTGGGCGATCAGGTGCAAAAAGACCCCCTCGGCGGCAGGCGAGCGGCAGATGTTGCCGAGGCAGACAAAGAGCAATCGTTGTTCAGCCATGGGCTTCCTCCAGCCGCTGCAGGGCGAGCGCAGCGCGCAGCTGCACCACCGCCGCTTCCTCCTCAGGGTTGTCCTGGAGCTGCCGCAGCGCCTGGCGCAGGGCCAACTGATCAGAGGCCTGAAGGGCCGTGAACCAGGTCTTGGCCAGATGCTCTAAACCGACGATGACGGCGTAGCGCACCACCCATTCACCGTCTCGGCAGCCATCGAGAAGAACAGCCAAACAGCGGCTCAGGCTGGCGCTGCGCTCTTCAGCGCTCAGGGCCTCCAAGCGCAACTGCCCAAGCCCGCGGGCTGCGGCACGACGGACGCTCGGACCAATGTCCTTACCCAGGGCATCCTCAAGCACCTCAAGGCCGCGGACATCACCGATGCCCGCGAGGGCGCGGACGGCCCAGGCCCGGGCGCCGTAGTTGTAGCCGTCAATGTTGGAGAGGATCGTCTCGACCGCCGGGGTACCGATGGCCACCAGGCCATCGACGGCGGCCACTGCCGCTCCAGGGTTATTGAAACCAAGGATTTCCACCAGACAGGCCGCGCCATCGGGATGGGCGCTGGCGGCCAAGGCCTGGGTGGCCTGAAGCAGACCCAAGGCACTGTCCGCGCGGCGCACGGCCTCCACCAACTCAGCCACCTGGGAGGGGCTCATTGACATCGACGTCATGGCGGGATCAGAGCAGGTCATCCATGGCCTCCAACACCGCCACCGTGGAGGCATCCAACTGGGAGGGAGCCCCAGCGTCCTGGTTTTCCACTAAACCGCGCAGGGCAATCAACTTGAGGCTGTTCTCCGCCAGGGTCGCCGCAATGGCCGGCAGGGCTGGCCGCCAGCCCGCGCCCCCCAGATCCATCAGGGCCGCGCGGCGCACCTGCAGTTGCTGGTGTTGAAGCAGCGCCAGGAGCTGCTCTCCCCAGCGGGGCTCCTGGGTGAGTTGGAGTAGGGCGCGGCAGGCGGCGCTGCGGATCAGGGGACGCTCGTGCTGCACGAAGGGTTCAATCACGGCCACCACCTCAGCGGATCCCTCACCGATCTCACCGAGGGCCTCCAGGAGCGCTTCGCAGGGTTCCTGCAAGCGGGGGGTGCCGCTGCGCTGCGCGCCAGCGACCGCAGGACCACTGGCCAGACGCCGCTGCAAAGCAGGGACAGCACGCCGGGCTTTCAGTTCGCCCAGGGAGCGGGCCGCGGCTTCCCGCAGACCATCGTCCTCGTCCTCCAGGGTCGCCAGCAGATCGTCAATGGCGGCCTCGGCCGCCCCCCCCAGCTTCCCCAGGGCCCGGGCGGCATTGCGGGCCACGGCGTTCTCCTCCACACCGGCGCCGGCATCTCGGGGACGGCGTTGGCGCAGGGCCTCCTGCAGCAGCGGAACCGCATCGGGATGGCTGCTGCGATTGCGGCCCAACCACCAGGCGGCGTAGTACTGGGCGGAGGGGTCATCGCTCAGGCGCAGACGACGCAGGGCCTCCTCCTCAGAGATCGGATCGCCGTTCCCGGAGATCGGCGGGTCGGCGGGGCCGGCAACCATCGGTTTCCACAGGTTGCGGCGATGCTGCCACCGCCAGGGACCTTCGCAGGGCTTCCGGGCAGCGAACAGCAACAAAAAAGCCCCCCTTGCGGGGGGCTCGCGTCGAGACTTTGCCGTCTCTGC